>JBDTOA010000014.1:0-17510 GCA_039933475.1 Dermatophilaceae bacterium | reverse complement strand
GCAGGTATGCCGCCGTGCCTCCGGCCAGAACCACAACCGCGACGACGACCACCTGCAGCGCGAAAAGCTGCCGCGCCAGGCTCCAGGCCCGAGGGTTCATGCGGGTGTGCATACCACCAGTGTGCGGTTGCCACCAAAACGGCTGGCGAACTCAATGAACGGAATGGTGACACAGGTCACCAAGGGGGCGACCCTCATGAACAATCCGTTTCGCCAGCCGATTTGCCAGCACTGGAGGAAAACATGTCCAGCTCCGCCGCAGCGTCGCCGCCAAGTCCTTCCCCGACCGGGACCCCTCCGTCCGCGCCGGCGGCCCATCGCGACAGGACCCAGTACCTCTACATGGCAGTGATCGTGGCCGTGCTCCTGGGCATCCTGGTCGGGTTCGCGTTTCCCGGCAAGGACGGGCTCGCCGTCCAGTTCAAGCCGCTGGGCACCGGCTTCGTGAACCTGATCAAGATGATCATCACGCCGATCATCTTCTGCACGATCGTGGTGGGCATCGGATCGGTCCGCAAGGCCGCCAGCGTCGGCAGGGTTGGTGGTCTGGCCCTTGGCTACTTCACCGCGATGTCGACCTGCGCGCTCGCGATCGGGCTCGTGGTCGGCAACATCGTCAAGCCCGGCTCTGGACTGCACCTGACTGCTGCGGTGGCCAAGACCGGCCAGGCCCAGTCAAAAGGTGCGGCCGAGTCGCCGACCGAGTTCCTGCTCGGTCTGATCCCGGACACGCTGGTCTCCTCGCTGACATCGGGCAAGGTCATCCAGGCGCTGGTCGTCGGGCTGCTCATCGGGTTCGCCCTCCAGTCGATGGGCGAGAAGGGTGTCCCGATCCTTCGCGGCATCGGGCACATCCAGAAGCTCGTGTTCAAGGTCCTCGCGATGATCATGTGGGTCGCGCCCGTTGGTGCTTTCGGTGCGATGGCGGCGGTGGTCGGCTCGACCGGCATGGACGCCCTGATCAGCCTCGGCAAGGTGATGTTCGGGTTCTACGCGACCTGCGCCCTGTTCATCATCGTCGTGCTCGGCACGATCCTGCGGCTGGTGGCCGGCATCTCCATCTTCCGGCTGCTGAAGTACCTCGGCAAGGAGTACCTGCTCATCGTCTCGACGTCGTCGTCCGAGACCGCGCTGCCCCGGCTGATCGGCAAGATGGAGCACCTTGGCGTCGGTCGCCCGGTTGTCAGCATCGTTGTGCCGACCGGATACTCGTTCAACCTGGACGGCACGGCGATCTACCTGACCATGGCGTCGCTGTTCGTTGCAGAGGCGATGGGCAAGCCGTTGCAGATCGGCGAGCAGATCGGCCTGCTGGTGTTCATGATCATCGCGTCCAAGGGCGCCGCAGGCGTCAGCGGCGCCGGGCTGGCCACACTGGCCGCTGGCCTTCAGTCGGCACGTCCCGACCTGCTGGACGGTGTCGGACTGATTGTCGGGATCGACCGGATGATGAGCGAGGCCCGCGCGGTGACCAACTTCACCGGCAACGCAGTCGCGACCGTGCTGGTCGGCAAGTGGACCGGACAGCTGGACAAGGATCGCGTCGATCAGGTGCTGTCCGGTGAGGCCCCGTTCGACGAGGTGGCGTTTGCTGCCTGGGACCCCCACAGTGGCGGCGCATGGGACGAGGACCCGACCAGCCTCGAAGCCGAGCTCGCCAGCACTCCGGAGGCCGAGCTGGTGGCCTCTGGTCACTGACTAGACCCCATCATGCTGACGGGCCAGCACCCTCGGAGGGTGCTGGCCCGTCAGAGTCTGGGGTTCTTGGCTCCGTGTGGCTCCGTGAGGGTTACGGACCGAGCGGGCCGTCCGTCGTCGCGGCGGCCACTGCACCTTCGGCAGCCTGCTTGAGGTTGGCCAGGGTCTTGACCATGCCGCGCTCGTTGATCTTCGTGCGTGGACCAAATGCCCGGTCGGCAAGCTCGCGGTACCAGCTGGGGCGACGGTCGGTCCATTCCTCGACGACGATGCACGTCGACGGATCGGCATCGTCCGGAACGATGAAGTACTCCCATCGGGCGACCTTCATCGGTCCGAAGGTGATCTCGAAGGCCAGGTGGCGTCCGGGTT
Source organism: Dermatophilaceae bacterium (assembly GCA_039933475.1). Lineage (GTDB taxonomy): Bacteria > Actinomycetota > Actinomycetes > Actinomycetales > Dermatophilaceae > UBA4719. Next base: position 15,440 of record JBDTOA010000014.1, on the reverse strand, counting down.
CGGCGGTGACGATCTCGCCCTGGGTGACCCATCGCATCAACCCGGCCCGGTTGAACCCCAGGAACTGCGCTCCGTGGACCGCCGAGGTGGCTCCCCCCCTCCAGACAGCCCGCTCGCACTCCGGTGACCACTCGCCCATACGGGGGAGGTCGGCGACGAGGTCGTAGACCGCCTGAGCGGGTGCAACCACGGCTAGGGACTCGCGAACATCGGCCATCAGTAAATCCTTGCACCGTGAAAAGCCCGAGCCGACGTCACCCCCTAGGCTCTGGGTCATGAGCAAGGTCCTCTCAGCAGTCGCCTGGCCGTACGCAAACGGCCCGCGTCACATCGGCCATATCGCCGGATTTGGTGTGCCCTCAGACGTTTTCAGTCGCTACATGCGGATGGCCGGTCACGACGTCCTCATGGTCAGCGGCACCGACGAGCACGGCACCCCGATCCTGGTCGCGGCTGACGAGGAGGGTGTTACCGCCAAAGAGCTGGCCGACAGGAACAACCGCCTCATCGTGGAGGAGTTCGTCGCGCTCGGCCTGTCCTACGACCTGTTCACCCGTACGACGACCCGAAACCACTACGCCGTGGTGCAGGAGATGTTCACGACCGTCTACAACAACGGCTACATGGTGGAGCAGACCACGCACGGCGCGATCAGCCCGTCGACCGGTCGAACTCTGCCTGACCGCTACATCGAGGGCACCTGCCCGATCTGTGGTTACGGCGAGGCCCGCGGCGACCAGTGCGACAACTGCGGCAACCAGCTGGCCCCGACCGACCTGATCAACCCGCGCAGCAAGATCAACGGTGAGACGCCTGACTTCGTCGAGACCCAGCACTTCTTCCTCGACCTGCCCGCTCTGGCCGGCGCACTCGTCGAGTGGCTCGACGGACGTGAGGCCTCCGGCACCTGGCGCCCGAACGTCATCAAGTTCAGCCAGAACATCCTGGCGGACATCAGGCCGCGGGCCATGACTCGCGACATCGACTGGGGCATCCCCATCCCGTTGGAAGGGTGGCGTGAGCAGCCGACCAAGCGGCTCTATGTGTGGTTCGACGCTGTCATCGGCTACCTGTCGGCCTCGATCGAGTGGTCCCGCCGGACCGGCAACCCCGATGCCTGGCGCGACTGGTGGAACGACCCCGAAGCCCTGTCCTACTACTTCATGGGCAAGGACAACATCACCTTCCACTCCCAGATCTGGCCGGCCGAGATCCTCGCCTACGACGGCTTGGGCGACAAGGGCGGCAAACCTGGTCCGTACGGCGTGCTGCAGCTCCCGACCGAGGTGGTCAGCTCCGAGTTCCTCACCATGGAGGGCAAGCAGTTCTCCTCCAGCCGTGGCGTCGTGATCTACGTCCGCGACTTCCTCGAGCGCTACCAGCCGGATGCGCTGCGCTACTTCATCGCGGCGGCCGGTCCGGAGAACCAGGACAGCGACTTCACCTGGGCCGAGTTCGTCAAGCGCACCAATGGTGAGTTGGTCAACGGATGGGGCAACCTCGTCAACCGCACGGCCACGATGATCCACAAGAGCTTCGGGCAGATCCCTGCCGCGGCAGAGCTGAACGCCGACGATACTGCCCTCCTGGCGACGGTCAACGAAGGCTTTTCCACCGTCGGCGCGCTGATCGAACGCCACCGGCAGAAGAACGCGCTCGCCGAGGTGATGAAGGTCGTCGCCGAGGTCAACAAGTACGTCACCGACCAGGCGCCGTTCAAGCTCAAGGCCGACGACGAGCGCGAGCGGCTCGGGACGATCCTGCACGTGGTCGCCCAGGCGGTCAGCGACCTCACGACGATGATGAGCCCCTTCCTGCCGCACAGCTCCAACCAGGTCCACGCGGCGATGGGCGGCAAGGGCCAGATCGCCCCGATGCCGCGCCTGGACGAGGTCGACGATCTAGATGGTGGCGAGAGCTACCCGATCATCACCGGCGACTACACCGCCACCCCGACGTGGGAGTCACGACCGATCACCGTTGGCGCGCCCGTCGGCAAACCCTCGCCGATCTTCAACAAGCTCGACCCCTCGGTGGTCGAGGAGGAGCTGGCGCGGCTCCGACCCGAAGCTGGCGCAGGCGATGGTGGCGATGAGGGCACAGAGGGCACAGAGGGCACAGAGGGCACAGAATGACCCCACTCCTTGCTCACCTCAGGCCGGTTTGCTCACTTCAGGCCGGTTTTCGGCCCGGAAATGGCGCCCAGCAGCGGCCTGAACTGAGCAAAGGTCGTTCGGCATGAGCGGTCACGTCGGTTACCCGCCGGCGCCGGACCCCCTGCCGATCCAGGTCGTGGACAACCACGCCCACCTCGACATGTCCCGCGACGGCCTTGAGGCCCCTGACCTTCAGGAGCTGATAGCCGCCGCGACGGCGGTCGGGGTACCCCGGATGATCCAGATCGGCTGTGACCTCCCGGGCGCCCGTTTCACGGTGGACGCCATAGACCGGTATGCCGCCCTGCTAGGTGGCGTTGCCATCCACCCGAACGAGGCACCCAAGCTGGCGGATGCCGGCGAGGCCGAGTCGGCGAGGGCCGAGATCGAGCTGCTCGCCTCCCATCCAAGGGTCCGGGTCATCGGCGAGACCGGGCTGGACTACTTCCGCACGGGCCCGGAAGGCGTGGCGGCACAACAAGACTCGTTTCGCTGGCACATCGACCTGGCAAAGCGCACGGGCAAGGTGCTTCAGATCCATGACCGCGACGCTCACAAGGACGTGCTGCGGATCCTGGCCGAGGAGGGTGCCCCAGACCACACGGTGCTGCACTGTTTCTCGGGCGATATCGACATGGCCCGAGAGTGCATCGAGCGGGGCTACCTGCTCTCCTTCGCCGGGACCGTCACCTTCAAGAACGCCAAGGACCTGCGTAACGCACTCGCGGTGACGCCCCTGGACAGCCTTCTGGTCGAGACGGACGCACCTTTCCTGACCCCTGCCCCACACCGCGGCGCGACCAACGCGCCGTACCTCGTTCCCTTGACCGTGCGCGCGATGGCCGATGTTCTCAACGTGGATGTGCCCTCGTTGTGCACCGCGATCGCCGCCAACTCAGAGCGGGTCTACGGCCCCTGGTAGCCGGCCGGGACGGGCTGACACGATGCCTTCTGCTGGGGTTACCGTTACCAGAATTTGACCTTTCGGGGGTTCATCGGCGATCGTGGATGACTGTTGGCCGGGGTCGATGAGTCCTCGGACGGCGCGCACTTGGGATGCACGGCCTCGGTCGGGCACCCCATTTTCCTTGAGTGCGCACCTTCCGTCGCTCGATGCCCGGGAAGTACTAGCTCTGGAGCCTCGTGATCTTTCGCCCGGTTCGGCGTATCGCCCAAGCCGCTGTTCTCTCGTCCCTGGTCCTCGGTGCTGTCGGGTTCTCCTACTTCGACAAGTCCGTGAACCTGTCCGTTGACGGGAAGACCTCCGCGGTCCACCTCTTCGGCAGCACGAAGGTCAGTGATGTGCTGGCCAGCCAGAACATCAAGATCGGCTCGCACGACGTCGTGGCTCCGGCTGTGTCCTCGCCGGTAGGCGACGGCGCGAAGGTCGTCGTCCGCTTCGGCCGGCTCCTCACGGTCACGGTCGACGGCAAGACCACCCAGTACTGGACCACCTCGACCACCGTGGCCGGAGCGCTTTCCGAGCTCGGCATCCGCGCGGACGCGGCCAAGCTCTCGGTCTCACGTTCCCAGCCCCTGGGCCGCACCGGTCTGGTCATGTCTGTCACGACCCCCAAAGACGTAACAGTCGTCGCCGACGGGAAGACCCTGAGGACCAGGACCACGGCCACCAGCGTTGCCGACGTGCTTTCCGAGCTCCACCTCAGTCTCGGCGCCAAGGACCGCGTCTCGCCGGCCCGGACGACGCCTGTGACCGACAGCGGTCTCAAGGTCTCCATCGCCCGCGTGACCCAGAAGAGCGTGACGGTCAGCGAGCGCATCGACTTCAGCACGACCCGCAAGGACGACGCCACGCTGTACACGGGCGACACCAAGACGCTGACGGCCGGGAAGCCCGGCGCCAGCCTGGTGACCTATGTCGAGACCTTGGTCGACGGCAAGCTTGAGAGCCGTAAGGCCACGAGCACGCGCGTCACGACCGCTCCGGTTGCCCGGGTCCTCGCTGTCGGCACCAAGCCCGCGCCAGCCGCTGCTGCTTCGGCCGCTCCGGGCTCCACCGCCAATGCGGCCATGTGGGACCGGATCGCACAGTGCGAGTCCGGCGGAAACTGGTCGATCAACACCGGCAACGGCTACTACGGAGGCTTGCAGTTCGACAGCGGCACCTGGTTGGGCAACGGCGGCGGCAAGTACGCCGCACGGGCCGACCTGGCCAGCCGTGAGCAGCAGATTGCCGTGGCCAACGTCGTCTACGCCTCCCGCGGCCTCTCGCCGTGGGGCTGCGCCTCTGCTGCCTGACCGAGCACCCAACCCCGATCGAACACCGCGCCGCTACCGCTCGCTGTGACACCTCCGGAGCCAAAAGGGGTGACGCGGCAGGGTCCGGATCTGGGGGCCTGCTCCGGAGGCTCGTCTCTCCCCCTAGGCTGCATTACATGAGTGATGAGGTCCCAGAACCGCTGCTCGGGGCCGGCCAGATCCGCGAGATGGCAGGCCGGCTGGGAGTGCGCCCGACCAAGCACTGGGGCCAGAACTTCGTGATCGACGCCAATACGGTTCGCCGGATCGTGCGCCTGGCCGATGTCGGTCCGGCCGATGTCGTGGTCGAGATCGGCCCTGGCCTCGGCTCGCTCACCCTCGCCCTTCTTCGAGCGGCCGGACGTGTCGTGGCAGTGGAGATAGACCCCATCCTGGCAGGCGCCCTGCCGGCCACAGTGGCGGCGATGGCACCGGAATACAGCAACCGCCTCGAGGTCGTTCTGGCGGATGCGCTGACCGTGAGGACCCTGCCGGATCCCCAACCCACCGCTCTGATTGCGAACCTGCCCTACAACATCTCCGTGCCTGTTGTGCTCAGCCTCCTGGAGGCGTTCCCCACCCTGCGCAAGGTCCTGGTGATGGTGCAGCTCGAGGTCGCCGAGCGCCTCGCGTCGCCGCCGGGCAACAAGACCTATGGCATCCCCAGTGTCAAAGCCGCCTGGTATGCCGACGTACGGCTCGTCGGGACGGTGAGCCGGACGGTTTTCTGGCCCGCCCCGAACGTGGACTCGGGCCTGGTTGCGCTCACCCGGCGAGAGCCGCCGCCCACATCAGCGTCGCGGGCTGAGGTCTTTGCCTGCATCGACGCAGCCTTCGCCCAGCGGCGCAAGACACTGCGCGCGGCCCTGGCACGGTGGGCAGGCTCGGCCGCGAACGCCGAGGCCGCGCTGCGCGCTGCCGGTATCGACCCCAGGACTCGCGGCGAACAGCTCGATGTCGAGGCTTTCGCGGCAATCACCGCTTCCAGGTCAGCGATGGTGGCCTCGTGAGCTCCGCGGCGACCACAGGGCATGCCGTCACCGTACGGGTTCCGGCCAAGGTCAACCTGGAGCTCATGGTCGGTCCGCGCCATGCTGACGGGTACCACGAGCTGTCGACGGTCTTCCAGGCCGTTGGCGTCCATGACGATGTCCGGGTCGAGATCTCCGACGAGTGGGGAGTCACCGTCAACGGTCCTTTCACCAAGCTGGTTCCGGTCGACGAGACCAACCTCGCACTCATGGCCGCCCGGCTCCTGGCCCGGGAAGCGGGTGTCGACCAGCCAGTCCACATCACCATCGACAAGGACATCCCGGTCGCAGGCGGCATGGCCGGGGGGTCGGCCGACGCGGCAGGTGCTTTGGTGGCCTGCGACGCACTATGGGGCATCGGTTCCTCGAGGGCAGCGCTGCAGGATCTGGGCGCCGAGCTCGGCAGCGACGTCCCGTTCGCGCTGGGCGGGGGCACCGCGGTGGGGTCAGGTCGTGGCGACCATCTGGTGCCCGTTCTGGGACGAGGCCGCTATCACTGGGTGTTCGCGCTCAGCGACGTCGGGCTCTCCACTGCCAAGGTGTATGCCGAGTGTGACCGTCTGCGCTCCAGACGGCGCGTTTCTGAACCCGTTCCGACCGCATCGATGATGAGCGCGCTGAGGGCTGGAGATGCCGCATCACTGGGGCGGGCACTGAGCAACGACCTTCAGCCTGCGGCCGTCTCGTTGCAGCCGCGTCTGACCGAGGTGCTTGAGACGGGCATGGAGTTCGGCGCCCTGGGCGCCGTCGTCTCCGGATCCGGGCCGACGGTAGCCTTCCTGGTCGCCGACACCGAGCGCGGTCTGGACCTCGCGGTTGCCCTGACCGCGTCGGGTGTGGCGCCAGCAGTCAGCCGTGCGACCGGTCCGGTCCACGGCGCCCATGTCATCTCCGGTGTGACCGAACCCAGGAGCCTCTGAGCAGCCATGGCCAATCTCGTCTCGGTCGAGCGCGCCTCGTTGGCGCTCGGCACCACCCACATCCTCGATGGCGTGTCCCTCGGCGTGAGCAGTGACACCCGGGTGGGGGTCGTTGGACGCAACGGGGGCGGCAAGTCCACCCTGTTGAGAGTGCTCGCCGGGCTCCAGCCTGTGGACGAAGGGCGCGTCACCAGGGTCGGGTCGCTGACCGTCGGCATGCTCAGCCAGGTCGATACCCTGGACCCCGACGCCACCGTCCGCTCGGCTGTCGTGGGAGCCCTGCCGGAGCACGTCTGGGCCGGGGACCCACGGATCCGCGAGATCCTCGAGGGCCTGCTCGGTGGCATCGAGGCTCAGGATGTAGGTGGCCTTGAGGCGATCGTTGGTCCCCTCTCTGGCGGTGAGCGCCGCCGGCTGGCGCTCGCGGCACTTCTGGTCGCCGACGACGACCTGCTGCTCCTGGACGAGCCCACGAACCATCTCGATGTCGAAGGGGTGGCCTGGCTCGCGGAGCACCTGGCCACCCGGCGTACCCGCCCTGGCACCGCCGTTGTGGCGGTCACCCACGATCGCTGGTTTCTGGACGAGGTGGCCACCACGACGTGGGAGGTCGTTGACGGGCAGGTGGGCTCGTTTGACGGGGGATACGCCGCCTACGTGCTCGCCAAGGCGGAGCGCGACCGGGTGGCCGCGGTCACCGACGAACGCCGAAGCAACCTGCTCCGCAAGGAGCTCGCCTGGCTGCGCCGCGGCCCGCCTGCCCGGTCAACCAAGCCGAAGTTCCGCATCGATGCGGCCAACGAGCTGATCGCCGACGAGCCTGCTGCCCGCGACGACGTGTCGCTGGTGCGCTTCGCGACCACCCGGCTGGGCAAGGATGTCGTCGACCTCGTCGACGCCAGCGTGACCCTTGGCGGTCGGCGGCTGCTCGACCATGTGACCTGGCGACTTGCGCCCGGTGAGCGCGTCGGCATCGTCGGGGTCAACGGCTCCGGCAAGTCCACCCTCATGCGGGCCTTCTTCGGAAATGTCGCGCTGGACTCCGGCCGGCGCAAGGTCGGCAAGACGGCGGCGATGGCCTACCTGACCCAGGAGGTTCGAGAGCTCGAGAAGTTTGCCGACTGGCGCGTCATCGAGGCGATCGAGGACGTCAAGTCGTATACGCGGCTGGGCGACAAAGAGGTGAGCGCCAGCCAGCTGGCAAAGCGGCTGGGCTTCAGCGGCGGCCGGCAGCAGACGCGGGTCAGCGACCTCTCAGGTGGTGAGCGCAGGCGGCTGCAGTTCCTGAGGCTGCTCATGGCCGAGCCGAACGTGCTCATCCTGGACGAGCCGACCAACGACCTTGACATCGAGACGCTGACGTCGATGGAGGACGTGCTCGACGGCTGGGCGGGGACCCTTCTGGTCGTCTCCCATGACCGCTATCTGCTCGAGCGCATGTGTGACCGGCAGGTCGCTCTGCTGGGCGACGGTGCCGTCCGGGAGCTGCCCGGCGGGGTGGAGCAGTACCTCGACCTGCGCCGTGCGGCCCGCGCCTCTGCCTTGGCTGTGGTCGCATCCGCAGGGTCAAGTACGAGCGCTGGCGCGCCGTCGGCGTCCGTCGGGCAGGGGCGAGGCACGGACGGACAGGCGCGATCAGGGCCGTCGGCGGCAGAGGTGCGCGACGGGAAGAAGGACCTGCTCCGTATCGAGCGGCAGCTGGCCAAGCTCACCGCGCAGGAGGAGAAGATTCACCTGCAGATGGCGGCCAAGGCAACCGACCACACCGCGGTGATCGATCTGAACGACAAGCTGCGTGACCTCGTCGACGAGCGAGAGACCCTTGAGCTCGAGTGGCTTTCGGTCGCCGAGAACGTCCTCTGAGGCTTGGTCAGACCTCGAAGGGCGAGAGCAGCCTGCGCAGGAAATCGGTGAGATGGTCCTGTTCCGAGCGCGGTAACCGATCGAGCAGCAGGCGCTCGCGCACGAGCAGGTCCGCCATGGCTGCGTCAACGACCGCGCGTCCCTGAGCGGTCAGGGTGACTTTGACTCCTCGCCGGTCACTGGGGTCGGGGCTCCGGGCAACAAGTCCGCGGGCGGTGAGGCGGTCGACGCGGTTGGTCATGGTTCCACTGGTCACCAGGGTCTGCGTGACCAGCTGCCCAGGAGAGAGCTCGTACGGCGCTCCCGCGCGCCGCAGCGCAGACAGCACGTCGAACTCCCAGCCCTCAAGGCCGTGCTCGGCGAAGGCCGAGCCGCGGTCCCGGTCGAAATGGCGGGCGAGCCGGGAAACCCGCGAGAGTATGTGCATCGGCTCGACGTCGAGGTCGGGCCGTTCGCGCTTCCAGGCGTCGACGATGCGGTCGACGTCGTCTGCGGGGGTCGCGGCCATGGCCGAAAGTCTACCCTCAAGTATCTTGATATCGAGATACATTGGGAGGTCACACCGTGGCAGATGTCTGGAACCCCGAGCAGTACCAGAAGTTCAGCGATCACCGTCGGCGCCCTTTTGAGGACCTGATCTCGAGGGTGGGGGCCACAGCCCCGGAAACCGTCGTTGACCTGGGCTGCGGGCCTGGCCCGCTCACGCTCTCACTGGCCACGCGGTGGCCCGAGGCGCGGATAATCGGCATCGACTCCTCCGCCGAGATGCTCGACCGGGCCCGCGGCAACGACAGCGCCGGGCGGGTCGAGTGGACTCTTGTCGAGGACGTGGCGACCTGGGACCCAGCACAGGTGGGTGCGCCCATCGATGTCATGACCACGAACGCCCTGCTCCACTGGGTTCCCTCCCATCACCGGCTGATCCCGAACTGGGTCGGGGCCCTCGCGCCGGGTGGCTGGTTCGCCATGCAGGTGCCGGGCAACTTCGACGCCCCGTCCCACGCGCTCCTGCGGGAGGTTGCTGCGAGGTCACCCCGTGCCGCCGAGCTCCTCCCGGGACTGCCCGACGGTTCGGCAGTGAGTGACCCTGCGTCATACACCCTGTTGCTGGCCGGCCTCGACTGCGACGTCGATGCCTGGGAGACCACCTACCAGCACATCCTCGATCCTGAAGGCCTGCAGCACGAGCCGGTCCTGGAGTGGGTCAAGGGCAGCGCTTTGCTGCCGGTGTTCGAGGTGCTCGCCAGTGATGGTGAACGGGCCGACTTCATTGCGGCATATGGTGATGCGCTGTTGCGGGCTTATCCGCGCCAGTCGTGCGGCACGATCTTCGCCTTCCGCCGGATATTCGCCGTGGCCCACAAACGTGGTCCGGCGACGTGACCTCATGCCTGACTCACCTCGTGGCTGACACCTGTTGGCGCCGGCCGTTTCGTTGGCGATGACCGTGAGGTTTCGGTCGTTATGACGGCCAGAACCTCACAGCCATCGCCAACGGGACCAAGCACAGTCCCTGCCAACAGTGACTCTCCAGCTATCGACCCTCTGCGCGAGCGTGTACCGCGGGTGAGTCAGGCGACGCCGAGGTGGTGGCGATCTTTGGCGATGACATCGGGTCGACCGCCGCGTCGGCGAAGCGCGAGGTATGCGCGTTCGACGCGACGGACAAACGCATCAGGGTCGCGGCGGAGCTGTTGCGGAGTAACCCCGATGACCATGACCCCGGCGGCGCCGAGCTCGCCGTCACCCATAACGGTTCCGTCCCAGTCCTGGTCGCGGGCGTGGTACGTGCGTGAGTGCAGCTGGATGGCCAGACCTACTTCGTCGACCCACGCGTCGGGTGTGGGGAGGATTCCACCGGTGGACAGCCTCAGAACAGGGTTGGGCATAGCTGCCGGCAGGATGCTGCTAGAGGCAAGCGCCCTCAAGAGGTCCACCTCACTGATCGACCACGCCCCGGCCTGGAACTGTCGGATGCCGGCCCGAACGGAAGCGCTGAACCGCACCGGTCCAGCCAGCAGCTCGGCATACAGACGATCCTCGCTGGTAACGCGAGACTGTAGGGCGCTGATTGTCAGGGCTCGGGCGTCCTCGTCCCTGCGGCAGAGTCGGGCTGCATCTGCGATGCATCGGGCAGCACTGGCGACCTCGATGCCCCGCAACCTGACCGGTCTGAGGTCTGGGCGCTGGGTTCGCCGGATGGTCACGAATCCCGACGAGCGATTGGTCCTGTGCTCTGGGACGAGGAAGGTCAGCAGTGGGTAGGCCCTCACCCAAGGCGATGTGACGCCATGAATCCGTGCCCCTACCGGCCCGGTCAAGAGGGCGTCCCGACCCGCGTAGAGGGAAGCAGCAATCAAGCGCTGATCAGCATCGAGTCGACCAGTGAAGACCCCCACGACCCCGGGTAGGACCAGCTGCCATCGTCGGCCGATCGCCCAGCGGATCTGCGCGTTGGTAACGCCACCGCGCCGGAGCTGTTTGCGGGTCAGAAGGCCCGTTTGCTGATTGGCGAGTGCCGCCAGGGGGGCGGGTAGAGCATCCATCGTCGTATCTTGAGGGGCCAGCGGGCGCTCGGGTCAGGGATGCGGCAGTCTGTGGATGGTGGGAGCGCAGTCCTGTCGACTGTGGAAAAGCCGCCCAGGACGCCCCCAGCCCCACCGGGTCGTTGGCGATGGCTGCGAGATTGTGGCTGTTGGAGCGACCGAAACCTCACAGCCATCGCCAACTGACAGGCCACCGGCGCGGGCCAAGGTGGGAGGCCAAGGCCAGAGGACTCAATGTCAGGGCCGATGAGGCAGGGCGCTCGGGCGCAGAATGAAGTGGTGTTCCGGGACCGTGCCGACGCCGGGCGACTCCTGGCCGAGCTGGTCATCAGGCGGCTGGGGGATCCTTCTGGCGCGCAAATGGCTGCCGGTTCCCTTGTTCTGGCCCTTCCCAGGGGCGGTGTCCCAGTTGCAGCCGTCGTGGCGCGAGATCTGGGCGTCCCTATGGATCTGTTGGTGGTTCGAAAGGTCGGCCTGCCCTGGCAGCCTGAGCTCGCGCTGGGCGCCGTCGGTGAGGGCGGCCGGAGCGTGCTCAATGACGCCGTTGTGGCTGCCAGCGGCGTGGGCCCGGACGAGATTGATGCGTTGATTCGCAGGGCTTCCCGCGACGTCGAGCAGATCGTGGCCGAGCTTCGGCCGGGGGCAGGTCCGGCTGAGCTGAGCGCCCGGGACGTCATCGTGGTCGACGACGGAGTGGCAACCGGCGCCACCGCCCGCGCCGCCGCGCAGATCGTGCGCAGCCGCGGGGCAGGACAGGTCATCCTTGCGACGCCGGTCGGGGCCCCGAGCACCTGCGCGGACCTGAGGGCCTGCTTCGACCAGGTCATCTGCGCCCGGACGCCGTCGCCGTTCGGCAGCGTCGGCCGGCACTACGAGGACTTCGACCAGGTCAGCATCGGCGAGGTGCGCAGACTCCTCAGTGGGGCTCGGCCCTGATCCGGCCTACTTGGCCGTGCGCAGGATGGGTTTTGGCTCCATCCCGGCCAGGCCGTTCCAGGCCAGGTTGACCAGGTGGGCGGCCACGTCAGCCTTTTTGAACTTGCGCGAGTCCACCCACCACTGACCGGTCAGTGCAACCATGCCAACCAGCATCTGGGCATAGATCGGTGCCGTCTTGGGATCCAGCTTCTGGCGCTTGAACTCGGCGGCCAGGATGTGCTCGACCTGACTGGCCACGTCACCCAGCAGGCTGGCAAACGACCCAGTCGACTGACCGGCGGGCGAGTCGCGCACGAGGATGCGGAAGCCATCGGTCGAGTTCTCGATGTAGTCCAACAAGGCCAGTGCCGCTTGTTCGAGCAGCATCCTGGCATGACCGTTGGAGGTCAGCGCCCCACTGATCCCGTCCAGCAGAGAACGGATCTCGCGGTCGACCACCACGGCATAGAGACCCTCTTTGCCGCCGAAGTGCTCGTACACAACCGGCTTTGAGACACCTGCCTTGGCGGCGATCTCCTCGACCGTCGTCGCCTCATAGCCCTTGTCCGCAAACAGCTTTCGACCGACCTCGAGGAGCTGTTCCCTTCGTTGCTTACCGGTCATCCGGGAGCGGGATGTCGTCGCCGCGTTGGTCTCGAGCGCTGGGGTCACCATGCCATCATGCCCAACTTCGACCATTTTGCGTGGTTCCACTCGCTACCGTGTGTCCTCGTGGAACAACATTGTTGGTATGCCGCTCGCTCCGTTGCCGGCGCGGCTGTCCTCTCGCTGATCTTGGCTGGGTGCGGGGCAGGTGGTGCGAACGCACCCTCGACCACCCCGACACCCGAGCCCTCGAATACGTCCACGTCGGGCCCTTCGATGACGCCGACCTCAGACGTGGTGACATCAACGACCCCCATGACTTCCATCAGCTCAACCACGAAGTCCCCCGTTTCCAAGCCCGTCATCACAACGGCACCACATGCCGTGAGCAGCGCTTCGCTTCGACTGGTCCCGATGTTCATCAACTTTCCGCAGCACCGCAAGGATGAGATGGCGGCGTACTCCCTGCGGCACTATGGATCGAGCACCTGGCGGCTCAGCCCGTCGATGGTTGTCCTGCACTTCACGGAGACGGATACCGCCTCTTCTGCGCGGAACACGTTCGCGAACGACTCCGCGAACCTGGGAGAGCTGCCAGGCACTTGCGCCCACTTCATCGTGGCCCAGAACGGCGACGTCTGGCAGGTCGTGCCGACGAGCGTGAGGTGCCGGCATACGATCGGCTTGAACGACAGGGCGATTGGAATCGAGATCGTCCAGCGCACCCGCGGCAACACCTCGCACTGGGCCGATCAGCAGATCCTGGGCCGCCCTGCCCAGATCGGCGCGGTCCTTGCACTGCTGCGCTCCTTGCAGGGGACGTACGGGATCAGCTCGAGCAACATCGTTGGCCACGCCACCGCCAACCAGGCGCCTCAGTTCCATGACCTGGAAGGCTGGCGAAACGACCACACCGACTGGCAGGCCCAGGACGTACTCGAGGTGCGTCGCCGCCTGGCGGCCAGCTGAGATCTCGGCAGCCTCGGGGGACGCCCCCGTCAAGGCGAAACTCGTCTGACCTGAAGGCGCTCCAGACGAGGCCACCGGACGTCGAAGGCCCAGCCGAGCCGCTCGAACACCCAGATGAGGCGAGCGCTGGAGTCGAGCTGGCCTTTGTCGACGCCATGTCGCGCGCACGTCGGGTCGGCGTGGTGCAGGTTGTGCCAGGACTCACCCATAGACAGGATCGCCAGCCACCAGACGTTGGCAGACCGGTCCCGGCTGGTGAAGGGTCGCTCGCCGATCGCGTGACAGATCGAGTTGATCGACCAGGTGACGTGGTGGAGCAGGCCGATGCGGACCAGTGAACCCCAGAAGAAGGCCGTTGCTGCGCCCTGCCACGACATCGACCACAGGCCGCCGACGATGGCCGGCGCGAGGACCGAGAAGGCAACGAGCGCGGGGAACGCGGCTTCGATGCGACGAAGGTCCCTGTCGGCCATCAGGTCTGGGGCGTACTTGTCACGAGGGGTCAGCTCCACGTCGAAGAGCCATCCGGTGTGCGCCCACCACAGTCCCTTGATCAGCGCGGGCACCGTCTCGCCGTAGCGCCATGGCGAATGGGGGTCGCCCTCGCGGTCCGAGAAGGCATGGTGCTTGCGGTGGTCTGAGACCCAGCGGATGACTGGTCCCTCGATGGCCAGCGAACCAGCCAGGGCCAGGGCGATCCGAAGACCCCGCGATGCCTTGAACGAACCGTGGGTGAAATAGCGGTGGAAGCCGACGGTGATGCCGTGTCCGGCGATGGCGTAGGCGACGAGCGCAATGACGACGTCGTGCCAGCCCAGACCCCAGCCCCATGCATAAGGAACTGCCGAGACGAGGGCCAGGAAGGGGATGGCGATGAAGGCGAACAGCGCGATCTGCTCGACCATGCCCTTGCGCTCGATAGTGGCTCGCGGATCTGACTGCATGGCCGACGACGGGGCATTCAGGCCCGATCCGTCAACCTCCCCCAGGTCGAGATCTGCAGTCCGGATGTCGTGCGTGACGGTATTCACTGGGGGTGCCCTTCGGTGCGAAATAACTTACGCTACCGTAACCTACGCAACCGTAGGTTCGCTACCCCTGCGACTCCTCCATAATCCCCGCCGCGGTCCACTACCCTTGCCGGAGTCGCGCGAGCGGCACGTTCCCCGGTTGGTCTGCTGGCAGGGCCCGCCTGACTTTGAATCAGGACAAGCGACGAAGGTTCGATTCCTTCCCGGGGAGCCAAGACCTTGGCGGTTCCGCTGCTCTGCGGTCTGCCTGGCTGGCCGCTCAGCGTCCAGGCTCAACCAGCATCGGGCTCCGGGGTCGAGCCGCCGCCCAGCCGGATGACGTGTCGGCGAACGCGGTTGAGGTCGGCGCCGAGCTTGATGAGCTCCTTGGCCGCAGCGCCCTCGCCCTCGTGGATCAGGGCGAGCAGGATGTGCTCGGTTCCAATGTCGTCGCGGCCGAGCTCGAGCGCCTCGCGCAGGCTCTGCTCGAGGACCTTCTGTGCCCGAGGGGTGAAGGGGATGTGCCCGGACGCGGCCTGCTGAACGAGCTGTGCATGATCCTGAAGGACGAACTCCCTGACCCGCTCATCCAGGGAGTCCATGGAGATGCCAAGGCTCCCCAGCGCTTCGGCGGCGCCGCCTTCACCCTCTCGGATCATGCCCAGGAGGAGGTGCTCGGTGCCGATGTAGCCATGGTGGAGAATCCGCGACTCCTCCTGCGCAAGGACGACTACGCGCCTGGCCCGGTCTGTGAACCGCTCAAACATTCGTCCAACCTCCGGTTGCCAGACCTGAGCCATGTCTGTGATCACTGTCAGTGAATGACGAAGCCGGCCAGGTAATGAACGAGAACACTGATCTTGATGGCGACCACGGCAAGGACTCCCGCAATCAGGACGACGGCTATGAGGGCAAAAATGAGTCCGCTCTCTATGGCCGTGTTGGCGCCGTCGTCTAAGCGCTTGACCAACCTGCGGGGGAGCGTAAGGAGGCGGGGGAGCAGGACGAACGTGCGCGCTGGAGGTGTCGAACCGAGCGGCATGCCTCTGCGCACCGCCCTCATCCGGGCCGTATCGTCCCTCGCCCACATTCCCTTCACCTCGATGCGGCGAGCTTGCGTTGAAGCTTGCGACGGCGCGGGTGCATGGCGCTTCCTTCCACC
>JBDTOA010000013.1:0-17546 GCA_039933475.1 Dermatophilaceae bacterium | reverse complement strand
TGCTCTGGGCGAACTTGATGATCTCTGCCACCAGCAACGGCGTGAACCTCACCGATGGCCTGGACGGCCTGGCAACCGGCGCTGGCGTGATGGTGTTCGCGTCGTACGTCCTGATCGCCATCTGGCAGTCCAACCAGAGCTGCCAGTTCAACCCGGGCGTCAAGTGTTACGAGGTCCGAGACCCCCGCGACCTGGCCGTGGTGGCCGCCGCGCTCATGGGCTCCTGCTTCGGCTTCCTGTGGTGGAACGCCTCTCCGGCCCAGATATTCATGGGCGACACGGGGTCCCTCGCTCTTGGGGGCGCCCTGGCCGGACTCGCCATCACGACCCGGACCGAGCTGCTCGTGGTGATTCTGGGCGGTCTGTTCGTCATCATCACGCTCTCGGTGATCATCCAGGTCGGCTTCTTCAAGATGACCCGAAGACGTGTGTTCAGGATGGCCCCGCTCCAGCACCACTTCGAGCTCGCGGGCTGGAACGAGATCACGATCGTCATCCGTTTCTGGATCGTCGCCGGGCTCTTCGTCGCCCTGGGACTGGGCGTCTTCTATGCCGAGTGGGTTGTCGGAGCGGCATGAGCACCATCGATCCCAGCTACGAGCCTCGCGAAGGTCGGCGAGAGCTCACCCACTGCGACGCCGACTGGTCGGGACTTCGAGTCGTGGTCGCAGGCCTGGGCATAAGCGGCTTCGCGGCGGCCGACGCCCTCTCCGATCGTGGGGCCGTCGTCACGGCGGTCAGCGCCGACGCCACCCCGGCGATCATCGAGCGAGCACGGATCCTCGAGATCCTTGACGTTGATGTTCGGCTCGGGGCCGAGCACCTGCGTGATCTTCCGCCGGACGCCGAGCTGGTCGTGACCTCACCCGGCCTGCGTCCCGACCACCCCATGCTCCTGGCTGCGGCCGCCCGCGGAGTGCCCGTGTGGGGCGAGGTCGAGCTCGCGTGGCGGATGCGCGCCAAGTCGGGCGCGGCGCCGTGGATCACCATCACCGGCACCAACGGCAAGACGACGACGGTCAAGATGCTGGCCGCCATCCTTGCGGCCGCCGGCCTCCGCGCGACGAGCGCCGGGAACGTGGGCACCCCCCTTCTGGAAGCGGTCCTGCACCCTGAGCCGTATGACGTGCTCGCCGTTGAGCTCTCCAGCTTCCAGCTCCACTGGCAGAGGTCGGTCAGGCCGGTGGCCTCCGCCTGCCTCAACCTTGCGCCCGACCACATCGACTGGCACGGGTCCATGGAGCAGTACCGCGCGGCCAAGGCCAAGGTCTATACGGGCACGGAGGTTGCCTGCGTCTACAACGTCGAGGACGAGGCAACGCAGCAGATGGTCAGGGAAGCCGACGTCGTCGACGGTTGTCGCGCGATCGGTTTCACCCTCGGCATCCCGGGTCTTTCCATGGTCGGGATGGTCGACGACGTGCTGGCCGACAGGGCGTTCGTCGAGCAGCGCCAGACGTCGGCTGCCGAGCTCGCCACCGTGGCCGACCTGCAGCGGCACTCCGCATCGGTGCCACCCCACTACGTTGCCAACGCGCTTGCGGCTGCGGCCCTGGCGCGGGCCTACGGCGTCGGTCCGCTCTCGGTGCGCGACGGGTTGCGAGCCTTTGTCCCGGACCCACACCGGATAGCGGATGTGGCAACGGTCGACGGCGTGCGCTTCATCGATGACTCCAAGGCCACCAACCCCCATGCGGCAAGGGCCTCACTGATCGCCTTCGACCACGTCGTGTGGATCGCGGGCGGTCTGCTCAAGGGTGCCGACGCCGACGGTCTGGTCCAGTCGGTCGTCGACCGGCTTCGAGGGGTCGTCCTCATCGGGGCCGATCGCCAGCAGATTGCGGCCGCGCTCGCGCGACACGCACCTGATGTCCCCGTGGTCGACGTTGCCAGCACTGACACTGGTGTCATGGATCTGGTGGTGGCTCGCGCCGGTGACCTGGCTGAGCCCGGTGACGTCGTCCTGCTCGCACCCGCCGCCGCATCCATGGACATGTTCGCCAACTATGGCGCGCGTGGCGATGCCTTCGCCGAGGCGGTGCGCCGCTACGCGAGCCGGAACCAGGGGCCCGCGGCATCGTGATCACCACCTCGCGGCGACCCGCCTCGTCGGCCGGGCGCTCTGCCTCGGCGTCGACGGCACCTGACGCACCCCGGCCGGGCGGGAGTATGCCCCGGTGGCAGCACCTCGAGTCCCCGGTCACGACCTACTACCTGCTGCTCAGCGCCATCGCGATGCTGGTCGTCATCGGCCTCGTCATGGTGCTCTCGGCATCCAGCGTGACCTCCTACAAGGACACCAACTCGTCCTACACAGTCTTCTTCACCCAGCTGGAGTCAGCCGTCATCGGCGTCATCGGTGCCTTCATCGCCACCCGGATCCCGCTGCTCACCTGGAAGAGGCTGTCGGTTCCGGCCATGTTGTTGGCCCTCTTCCTGCAGCTGCTGGTGTTCGTCCCGGGGCTCGGGGTGTCGGTCAACGGCAACCGCAACTGGATTCGGATAGCCGGTCAACAGGTTCAGCCATCCGAGTTCGCCAAGGTCGCCCTGATCCTGTTCGGCGCCACAGTGCTCACCAAGAAGCGGCGCAAGCTTGCCGAGCTCATGCACGTGACGGTGCCGCTGATCTTCCCCGCCGGGGCCCTGCTCGTGCTGCTGGTGGTCATCGGGGGCAAGGACCTCGGCACCGGCCTGGTGATCCTGGCAATCATCGTCGGCCTGCTCTTCGCGGCAGGCGTGCCCGCGCGCATGTTCCTGCTGGCAGGAGGTGTCTCGGCGGCCCTGGCAGCAGTTCTGGTCGTGACCAGTGCCAACCGCATGGGCCGGATCAAGGACTGGATCGGCGGCGGTTGCGTCGACCCGCACGGCTCCTGCTGGCAGACGACCCACGGCCAGTACGCCCTAGCCGACGGCGGCTGGTGGGGCGTCGGGCTCGGTGCCAGTCGTGAGAAATGGCAGTGGTTGCCAGAGGCCCACAACGACTTCATCTTTGCCATCATCGGCGAGGAGCTGGGGCTTCCCGGGACCTTGGTGATCATCGCCCTGTTCGCCCTGATCGGCTTCGCCTGCTACCGGCTGGTCTGTCGAACCAACGACTTCTTCGTCCGGGTGGCTACCGCCGGCGTCATGGTCTGGATCCTGGCCCAGGCCATGATCAACATCGGAGCGGTGATCGGCCTGCTGCCCGTGATCGGCGTTCCGCTTCCGCTGGTCTCGAGCGGCGGGTCCGCCCTTGTGTGGACACTCTTCGGCCTTGGCATGCTGCTGTCGTTCGCCCGTAACGAGCCAGGCGCCCGCAAGGCGCTCGCCGCCCGCCCCGGCGTGGTTCGCCGGTCACTGGCCGTCATGCCGATGCGTCGAGGTCGCCGGCGATGAGCCCAGAACCCCGGCTGACCTCGGTGCTCCTGGCCGGTGGCGGTTCGGCCGGGCATGTCTCTCCACTGCTGGCGCTCGCGGACTGCCTCCGGCGCAGGGACCCCGACATCACCATCACTGCGCTGGGCACCATCTCTGGCCTCGAACAGCGACTGGTTCCCGCCCGCGGATACGACTTGTGGACCATCCCCAAGGTGGCCTTTCCGCGGCGACCCGGAGCTGCGGTCGTCCGACTTCCTATGGCGCTCAAAGCGGCCATCGACGCGGCCGGCGCAGCCATGGATGAGAAGCGGCCCGAGGTTGTGGTGGGCTTTGGCGGATACGTCTCGGCGCCTGCCTACCTGGCTGCCCGCAGGCGGAGGATCCCGATCGTCGTCCATGAGCAGAACGCCCGCCCGGGCCTCGCGAACCGTCTGGGCGCTCGCCTAACCCCTTTCGTGGCAACGACTTTCGCTGCCACCCGACTGCCTCACGCCAGACTCATCGGTATGCCGTTGCGCCGCGAGATCACCCTGCTGGACCGGGAGGTGACCCGGGCAGAGGGGCTGGCCCACTTCGGGCTGACCGACCACCGTCCGACGCTGCTGGTCACGGGTGGCTCCCTGGGCGCGCAGCGGCTGAACACGGCTTTCGCGTCACGCGTGGAAGAGCTGCGGCTGCACGGCATCCAGGTGCTTCACCTCACCGGACAGGACAAGGAGTTCGCTCCTCACCCGAAGGCCGGCGGTCCACCCTATGTCGTTGCTGCCTATGCTGATCGGATGGACCTGGCCTACGCAGCCGCCGATCTCGTGGTGGCCCGGGCGGGCGCTAACACGGTGTGCGAGCTGACGGCTGTCGGCTTGCCCGCGATCTACGTTCCCCTGCCGATCGGCAACGGTGAGCAACGCTTGAACGCACGCGATGTGGTCGACGCCGGGGGCGGCCTGCTGGTCGATGACGCATCGCTGACGGGCGAGTGGATCGACACGACCCTTGTGCCGCTGGCAACCGATGGACCACGCATCAGGGCAATGGCATTCGCTGCCGGAGGGATCGGAGAGCGTGAGGCCGACGAGCGGCTGGCCGAGATGGTTGGCCTCGCTTCGCACTCGCGAGGCGCCCGATGACCTCGACGCCGGCGGATGGCCCGAGTGCACCGACAGCGCATACCCGGCGGCCTGATGGCTCGAACGAACGCTTCGACTTCACCACTGAGATCCCTGCCGCCGGCACGCTTGGCGCGGTCCACTTCATTGCCATCGGCGGCGCGGGGATGTCGGGGGTGGCCAGGGTGATGCTCGCTAGGGGCCTGACCGTCAGCGGGTCCGATGCCAAGGACTCGCTCGTGCTGACGGCCCTGGCAGCCGAAGGGGCAGAGGTGCACATCGGCCATGACCCCGCCCACCTGGCGGCCGCCGACACCGTTGTCATCTCCTCGGCGATACGGGAGAACAACGTCGAGCTGCAGGCCGCCCGGGCACGGGGGTTGCGGATCCTGCACCGGTCGCAGGCCCTGGCATCGGTGATGCGGGGGACCCGAGGGGTTGCCGTCGCGGGGACCAACGGCAAGACCACGACCACCTCCATGCTCACCGTCGCACTGCAGGCCTGCGGGGTCGACCCCTCCTTCGCCGTCGGGGGCGAGCTGGCGAAGCACGGCACCAATGCCCACCTCGGGACCGGCGACATCTTCGTCGCTGAAGCCGATGAGAGTGACGGGTCGTTCCTCGTCTACAAGCCCGACGTGGCCATCGTGACCAGCGTGCAGCCGGACCATCTCGACTTCTACGGAACCTTCGAGGCGGTCCAGGCTGCTTATGGGGCGTTCGCAGCAACGGTCCAGCCGGACGGGTTGCTGGTGGCCTGTGCGGACGACCCCGGATCACGGGCCATGGCCGGCGTGGCCAGTGCGGCCGGCCGCCACGTCATCACCTATGGCCTGGCGACGGACTCCGACGTCCGGCTCACCGAGCCCGGTGGCGCCGGGTTCCACGGGCATGCAGTCCTGACACAGGACGGGCTGGACCTGGGTCGCCTCGAGATCGGGATGCCGGGACGACACAACCTGCTCAACGCGACTGCCGCATTCGTCGCTGCCACGGCTGGGCTGGGCCAAGATCCTGTCCGTGTCCTGGAGGGGCTGGCCGGCTTCACCGGAACCCGCCGCAGGTTCGAGCCCAAAGGTGAGACGGCCGGCGTACGGGTCGTGGACGACTATGCCCACAACCCGGGCAAGGTGGCCGCAGTGGTCGAGACCGCCCGGGGCCTGGCGGCTCCGGGCCGGCTGATCGTGGTCTTCCAGCCGCACCTCTACTCACGGACACGTGACTTCGCAGCCGAGCTGGCTGTGGCTTTGTCCCCTGCCGATGTGGTCGTTGTCATGGACGTCTACGCCGCCCGCGAGGACCCCATGCCCGGCGTGAGCGGGGCCTTGATCACCGACTCGCTGACGCAGTCGACCCTCCGGGTCCGTCCCGACCACGTTCAGTTCGTGCCGTCCTGGTCCGACGTTGCGCCGATCGTTGCGCAGATCGCCGGTGCCGGAGACCTGG
The DNA here is from genome assembly GCA_039933475.1 of Dermatophilaceae bacterium. Taxonomy (GTDB): domain Bacteria; phylum Actinomycetota; class Actinomycetes; order Actinomycetales; family Dermatophilaceae; genus UBA4719. The sequence goes on along the minus strand of JBDTOA010000013.1, from coordinate 11,637 downwards.
TCCTGACGGTGGGCGCCGGTGACGTGACCATGATCGGCCCCGAGATCCTGCGCCTGCTGGGCCCTCGACCAGAGCCCACGGAAGCTGTACAGGGGCCCGGATGACGGGGCTGAGCACGCACGCGGGCCGTATCCTGCGCGGCCGTCGGCCCACCACCCGACGGCCGCTGCAACGGCCATCTGGCCTGGCTTCCTCGCGGGCCAGGTTTGCCGTGCGCGCCGCCGCGGTTCGTCGTCGTCCCTGGTTGCTGAGCGCCTGGCTGGCCGCCGTACTCGCACTGATTGCCGGGGGAGTGTGGCTGGTAGAGGCCAGCCCCTTCCTGGCCGTCCGCTCAGTCAGGGTGGAGGGGGTGCCACGTGGTGCTGTCGCCGACATCACCCGCCGGGCAGACGTCGTCCTGGGCACGCCACTGGCGCGGGTCGACACGGCCGCGGTCACTCGCAGGGTCATCGCCTCGGCGACGTTGGCCGAGGTCACCGTTGGCCGCTCGTGGCCCAGCACGATCGTCATCTCAGCCAGCCCCAGGGTGCCCGTCCTGGCAGTGAAGAACCCTAAAGGTCAAGTACAGGTTGTGGATTCTCAGGGGGTTGCCTATGCCACGGTGCGCTCGTCACCCAAGGGCGTGCCCCTGATCGATACGGTGGAGGACCCGCCGAGCGAGGACTCCTTACGCGCGGCGATCACCGTCCTGGAGGTTCTGTCGCCGAGCCAGAGGGCGCGGGTGAGCAACGTGACGGTCTCCGGGGCAAACCTCGTCACCCTCAAGCTGCGTGCCGTCACCGTGGTCTGGGGAGGCGCATCGGAACCTGAGCTGAAGGTCAAGGTCATGACGGCTCTGCTCAGGCTCAAGGGCGTCCACACGATCGACGTCAGTGCACCGCGGACCCCGGTGACCAGATGAGCCGTCCGACACGCCGCGCTCATGTTTGATCGAGTCGGCCCAAGGCCTTACGGTCAGCCACAACAGGGTTGAGATAACTCTAACCCTCCAGTTTACATCGAGAGCCATTTTCGAGGTAGACAACCGCACCACAATGCCTTCAGTACCCGCCAGCGACCCGCGCAGAACGTTTCAGGAGAGGCCCATCGCCGTGGCAGCACCACAGAACTACCTGGCCGTTATCAAGGTCGTGGGCATTGGCGGAGGCGGTGTCAATGCGATCAACCGGATGATTGACGTCGGTCTGAAGGGCGTCGAGTTCATCGCCATCAACACCGATGCCCAGGCGCTGTTGATGAGTGACGCCGACGTCAAGCTTGATGTCGGGCGTGAGCTGACCCGAGGTCTGGGCGCAGGCGCGGACCCCGAGGTCGGCAAGAAGGCCGCAGAGGACCATGCCGAAGAGATCGAAGAGGTGCTCAAGGGCGCCGACATGGTCTTCGTGACCGCTGGGGAGGGCGGTGGCACCGGCACCGGCGGCGCGCCCGTCGTAGCCAAGATCGCCAAGTCCATCGGGGCTCTCACCATCGGCGTGGTCACCCGCCCGTTCACCTTCGAGGGGCGCCGGCGCGCCAACCAGGCCGAGACCGGCATCGCCGGGCTGCGCGAGGAGGTCGACACCCTCATCGTCATCCCGAACGACCGGCTGCTCTCGATCAGCGACCGCGCGGTCAGCATGCTCGACGCCTTCCGTACAGCGGACCAGGTTCTCCTTTCCGGCGTGCAGGGCATCACCGACCTGATCACCACCCCTGGCCTGATCAACCTTGACTTCGCCGACGTGAAGGCCGTCATGCAGGGCGCGGGTTCGGCCCTCATGGGCATCGGTTCTGCTCGGGGAGACGACCGCGCCGTCCAGGCTGCCGAGCTGGCGATCTCCTCGCCGCTGCTCGAGGCCAGCATCGACGGGGCACACGGCGTACTCCTCTCGATCCAGGGTGGCTCCGATCTCGGGCTCTTCGAGATCAACGAGGCGGCCCGTCTGGTGCAGGAAGCTGCCCACCCCGAGGCCAACATCATCTTCGGTGCCGTCATCGACGATGCACTCGGCGACGAGGTCCGCGTGACAGTCATCGCGGCAGGTTTCGACGGTGGCGGCCCTGTTCGCCGCAATGACGAACGTGCCCTGGGACAGATCGCAGGCTCCACCCAGCGTCCGGCTCCATCAGCTGCTCCGGCGAAAGGCCCACAGGCCGGCGCGGATCACCCCGCCCACCAGGAGGCTGGCGCGAAGGTGCCGGCCGAATGGCCGGCCGCGGCTGAAGGGCAGTCGTCGAACGGCGTCAAGCCCGTGACTGTGCCTCCACGCACCGTCACCTTCGATGACAACGACGATCTCGACGTCCCCGACTTCCTGAAGTAGCACCGTGATCGGGCCGCAACGGTCAGCCCTGCCTAGCCCTGCCCGGTCCTGCCCCGTCCCGAAAGGGCTGGGCTAGCGTGACTCCCGTGTTCCATTGGCGTGAGCAGGTTCCGGCCATCGGTGGTCGCGGGGTCGACTGGGGATTCACCACGCGGCACGGCGGATCAGGTGTAGGAGACTTCGACAGCCTCAATCTCAGCGGGCACGTCGGCGATGACTCGGGCGTGGTCGAGTCCAACCGGGCACTGGTGGCCAGCTCCCTCGGGGTTGGACGAGATCGCCTGATCTTCATGAACCAGTGCCAGGGCTCCGAGATTGTGGTCGCGGACGGACCGTGGAGCGGCGAACCTCCGGCAGCGGACGGCATCGTCACGACGTCGACCGACCTGGCGCTGGCCGTTCTGGTCGCGGACTGCACCCCCATCCTGCTGGTCGACCAGCTCGCCGGTGTCGCGGCGGCAGTGCATGCGGGTCGGCCCGGGATGTTGTCGGGCATCGCACTGAAAGCGGTCGATGTGATGACCGCGCTGGGGGCCCGTTCGATCCGCGCGGTGGTGGGTCCATCGGTCTGCGGACGCTGCTATGAGGTGCCCGAGGCCATGAGGGCCCAGGCCGCGCTAGTCAGTCCCGTGGCGCCATCGGTCTCCTGGCAGGGGACTCCAGCCATCGACGTCGCGGCTGGCGTCGTCGAACAGCTGCGGTCCAGATCCGTTGCCGTGCACTGGGTCTCGGGCTGCAGCCGTGAGTCGCCAGACCTGTTCTCCTATCGCCGGGCCCACCGCACCGGTCGATACGCGGGGGTCGTGCGGCTGCTGGATGCCGATGCCCGAGGAGACGTATGACGCTCGCCGCCGATCTGGCATCGCGTCGCGAGGACCTGTCGAACGGTCTCGAGCGGGTAGAGGAGCGCATCGCCAAGGCCTGTACGGCGGCGGGGCGCGTCCGCACAGATGTTCACCTGATCGTGGTGACGAAGTTCTTCCCGGCCACGGACGTCGAGCTGCTCTGCGGGCTCGGGGTTACGGAGATCGGGGAGAGCCGCGACCAGGAGGCATCGGCCAAGATCGCCGCACTGCCACCCGAGGTCCGGGCGCTCCTTCACGTCCACTTCATCGGTCAGCTGCAGACCAACAAGGCCGGCTCGGTGGCGACCTACGCCGACTCGGTGCACTCGATCGACAGGGAGAGGCTGGTCGGCTCCTTGGAGCGCGCTGCCGCCGCACACGGCCGCGAGATCGGTGCGCTGATCCAGGTGAACCTGGCTGTGAGCGCAGATAGGGGCGGAGCAGAGTCGCGCGGCGGGGTCAGCATCGACGGTATCGGCGCGCTTGCGAACAGCATCGACGCCTCGCGTCACCTCGATCTTCTGGGGCTCATGGCAGTGGCCCCGCAGTCCGCTGATCCTGCCGACGCGTTCAGGCTGCTGTCCAGGTGCGCGGACGACCTGCGGGCTGACCACCCTCAGGCCACGTGGATCTCTGCCGGGATGAGCGGTGATCTGGAGCAAGCCGTGGTCAACGGTGCGACCCACCTGCGTGTCGGCAGCGCAATCCTCGGTTCCCGCCCAGTCCTTCGGTAGTTTTGGGCCGAAGATTCTTGCCGGTCAGATCGCCGCTCAGATCCACCACACACTCGGACGACTCACAACGTAGCTAAGGAGCTCGCAATGGCTGGGGCACTGCGAAAGACCATGGTGTACCTCGGGCTTGCTGAGGAGGACGAGCACTATGACGGGTATGACGACTACGACGAGCCCGACCAGGGTCATGAGGGTTCTGCCCGTGATGGGCGATCAGCGGCTGTCACAACGCTTCAGCAGCGCACCCCGGTGGCTCGGGTCGTCCGCGACGTCGAGGTCGGGGCTCTGAACAGGATCACCACGATCCACCCGCGCACCTACAACGAGGCCAAGAACATCGGTGAGAGCTTCCGGGACGGCACGCCGGTCATCATGAACCTCACGGACCTCGATGATGCCGACGCCAAACGTCTGGTGGACTTCGCCGCAGGTCTGGTGTTCGGCCTGCACGGAGCCATCGAGCGGGTGACGAGCAAGGTCTTCCTTCTGTCACCGGCCCATGTCGAGGTAACGGCCAACGACGTCGAGGTGCCCAAGCCCGCCTCTCGGGCCTTCTTCAACCAGAGCTGATCGGAGCAGGGTCATCACCTCGTCGCCCGGCTCTCAGCAAATACCGTCATGCTGGATGTCGTGATATCCGCTCTGATCTTCGTTGTCTACCTCTTCTTCGCTGCCTTGATCTGTCGACTCGTCCTGGACTGGGTCCAGGTGCTCGCCAGGGAGTGGCAGCCGCGCGGGCCCGTCCTGGTTCTTGCCGAAGGCATCTATACCGTGACCGACCCCCCGCTGAAGTTCCTGCGACGCCTCATCCCGCCGTTGTCGCTGGGCACGGTTCGCCTGGACGTGGCGTTTCTCGTGCTGATGCTGGCTGTCTCTTTGACGCTAAGTCTCTTACAGTCGATTTGAGCGATAGGCGACCAATGTTCCACCCGCCTGTTTGACTAAGCAATGCGCTGCTATAAGGTAGTGCGGCCCCTGACCGGTCTCGACCGAGGTGACTAAATGGCGTTCACGCCCGAGGATGTCCTCAACAAGCATTTCACCGCTACGCAGTTTCGTCGTGGCTATGACGAGCAGGAAGTCGATGACTTCCTGGACGAGATCGTCGTCGAGCTGCGCCGCCTGACCGCGGACAACGACGACCTGGGTGGCCAGCTCAAGGCCTGCCAGGAGAGCAAGAGTGTCGCCGTTCCCCGGGGTGCCATGGTCAGCGCGGCAGTGGCCGGTGCCGGCAACCGGGTCGATTCGACGATCGTCAGTGAGAAGAACGGTAGAGCGCCAGAGCTTGCAGCGATCAGCAAAGATGACCAGCTGGCTCTGAGCAAGGCTGCGAAAAGCAGAGATGAGCAGCTGGCTCTGAGCGAAGCGGCCGTGGCTGCTACCGCCGTGGCCGAGCGCATCGCCCGTGAGAAGATCGCGGCCGCCAAGGTCTCTGCCGAGCAGGCAGAGAAGGACGCCGCGGCCCGCATCGCCAAGGCCAAAGCTGACGCTGAGCGGGCCGAGATCCAGGCGGCCGAGCGCGTCAAGGCGGCCAAAGAGGCCCGCGAGGCTGCCGACAAGAGCGCCAAGGACTCCACGGAGGCCGCAGAGCAGGCCAACCAGGAAGCCACGAAGTCCAAGAATGCAGCCGAGATGGCAGCCGCGGCCGCCAAGGACGCTGCCGACAAGAACGCCAAGGCGTCGTTTGCGGCTGCGGCACCGGCCCCAGCTCCTGTGGCCGCTTCGGTTGTCAGCAAGGAGCAGGAACACATCGCCGCGGCCGGCGTACTGGCTCTGGCGCAGAAGCTGCACGAGGAGTACGTCTCTGAGGGCCAGGAAACCCGCCAGCGCCTCATCAGCGAGGGGCAGGCACATCACGACAAGGTCATTGGCGAAGCTGAGGCCAAGCATGCCGAGCTGCTCTCGACCGGCCAGGCAAAGCACGATGAGTTCCTGGCGATCGGTCGCTCAAAGCACGCCGAGTTCCTCTCGACGGGTCAGGCGAAGCACGACTCGCTCATTGCAGAGGCCAGCGCCCGGCACGAGCAGATGATCACCGAGGCCCGCGAGCGCTCGACCGGCATGCTTGCCGAGGCCCAGCAGAAGAAGGCCGCGGTGATAGAGGCGCTCGCCTCCGAGCGTGACCTGCTGGAGAAGAAGATCGACGAGCTGCGGACCTTCGAGCGCGACTACCGCGCCCGCCTCAAGTCCTTCCTCGAGGGCCAGCTGAACGGGCTGGATCACGTTGGGGTCGACGGCGCCGATGCCGGCGAGGACGACGGCAAGGACGACCAGCAGGACCAGCAGAATCACTGACCCACCCAGAGCAAGAAGCTTGAGAGCTGGAGCGCTGACCATCTGGTCGGCGCTTCGCTCTTTGCGGGGGGTCCGGGCCGCCTTGATGGGATCCGGGCCTGAGCCGGGACTAACCAAAGTGGCGGCGGCGTTTCTCCCTTGAGTACTGAGCAGGATGGCCTTATCCTCACGCCACCTGTCCGCTTTTTTCGGGGATGACTCGGTGACACCGTAAAGGGGCCCAGCATGGCTGTGAAGAAGACGACCTCAGTGAAGAAGGCCGTGCCGGTGCGTAAGGGCGCCCCCGCGAAGAGCACCCCCAAGGCCGTGCCGGCCGCCAAGGCGTCAGCTGCCCCCAAGAGCACCACAAAAGCTACGCCCGCCCGGAAGGTGCCAGCCGCCCCTCAGAGCACCGCGAAAGCTGCGCCAGCCCGTAAGCCGGCAGCCACCAAGAGCACCTCCAAGGCTGCGCCGGCCAAGAGGGCCGCGACCAGGAGCGCGGCTGGCTCCGCCGGTGCTACCACCGCAAGGGCACCGCGGTCGATGTCCAAGGCCTCTGCCGTCGCCGCCCCGCTGCGAGCCCAGAAGACATCGGCTCGCGCTTCCACCTCCCAGCCACGGCCGCTGCGGGTCCGTGAGGACGAGACGCCGTGGACGGCTCGCGAGCTCAAGGCGGTTCGCGCCGATCTCGAGGCGGATGTCGCCCGACTGCTGCACGAGATCTCGGTGGCCGAGTCCGAGCTGGCTGGCCTCATGCGAGACGCCGGCGACGGGTCTGGCGACGACCAGGCGGACGCCGGCACCAAGACCTTTGAGCGCGAGCAGGAGATCTCGCTGGCCAACAACGCTCGAATCATGTTCGAACAGAGCGAGCACGCACTCGCCCGGATCGACGACCGCACCTACGGAATCTGCGAGTCGTGCGGAAATCCGATAGGCAAGAATCGTCTTCTTGCCTTCCCCCGTGCGACCCTATGCATGCCATGCAAGTCCAAGCAGGAGCGTCGCTGATTCCGTCACCCGCAACGAACAGCACTCCGACAACGCCGCTGACCTCCCGACGACCCCTGTTCGTCGCGCTGGTTTCGGCCGCAGTGGTGGTCTACAGCGCCGACCAGCTGACCAAGGCGTGGGCCTCTGCCACCCTCGAACCGGGTCAACCGCGCCACCTGGTTGGGTCGGTCCTGCAGCTCAACCTGACCCGCAACTCCGGCGCGGCGTTCTCCATCGCCACCGGTTCGACATGGATCCTGACGCTCATCGCCTCGGCCGTCGTCATCTTCATCCTGTTCACCGCGCGCCGACTCGGCAGCCGGGGCTGGGCAATGGCGCTCGGGCTGCTGCTGGGGGGCTCGCTGGGCAACCTGACCGACCGCATGCTCCGGTACCCCGGACCCGGCCGAGGTCACGTCGTCGACTTCGTGCAGCTGCCGAACTTCCCGATCTTCAACGTCGGCGACTCCGCCATCGTCAGCGCCGCCATCCTGATCGCGCTGCTGGCCTTTCGCGGCATCAACGTCGACGGAACCCGCGCGGTTGACCACACCCGCAAGCATGGGCCCGCAGAGAAGGGGCCTCCGAAGCACTCGGCAGGATCGACCAGCGATGTCTGATGTCCGCTCACTGGCGGTCCCTGAGGGCCTCGAAGGTGAACGCGTTGACGCCGCGCTCGCGCGACTGTTCGGCCTGTCCCGCACCAAAGCGGCCGACCTTGCCTCCGCAGGCGCGGTCACCGTTGACCAGCGGGCTGTGCGCAAGTCGGACCGCGTGAGCGCAGGCGCCTGGCTCGAGGTCTCGCTTCCCGAACCGAGCTCCTCGAGCACCCTCGCGTTGGTCGCCGAACCTGTGCCCGGGATGTTGGTGGTCCACGATGACGACGACGTCGTTGTCGTGGACAAACCCGTCGGTGTGGCCGCGCATCCAAGCGTCGGGTGGACCGGCCCCACGGTGATCGGCGGGTTGGCCGCGGCCGGCTACCGCATCTCGACATCGGGCGCAGCCGAGCGCCAGGGCGTCGTACACCGCCTCGATGTGGGGACCAGCGGCCTGATGGTCGTTGCCAAGAGCGAACACGCCTACACCGTGCTCAAACGAGCGTTCAAGGAGCGCACGGTCGACAAGACCTACCACGCTCTTGTCCAGGGTCTGCCGGACCCGACCCAGGGCACCATCGACGCCCCGATCGGTCGTCACCCCACCCACGACTACAAGTTCGCGGTGATGGCCAGTGGCAAGGCGAGCATCACCCATTACGAGGTCATCGAGGCCTTCAGGTCGGCCTCGCTCGTTGAGATCCATCTGGAGACGGGTCGCACGCATCAGATCCGGGTCCACTTCTCGGCCCTGCACCATCCCTGCGCCGGCGACCTGACCTACGGCGCGGACCCGGTGCTCGCCAAGTCGCTCGGCCTCGAGCGGCAGTGGCTGCACGCTGTCGGCCTCGCCTTCCGCCACCCTGGCACCGGCGAGCGGGCCGAGTTCCATAGCGCCTACCCCACGGATCTGCAGACCGCTCTGGACCGCGTCGGCGGCTAGCCCCTTGCTCAGCTCAGGCCGCTTTGCTCAGCTCAGGCCGGTTCTGCGGCCGATTTTGGTCACCGAAACCGGCCTCAACTGAGCAAAGTCCGGTTCGGCCGGGGCTGGACCAGGTCGGCGCCGATCGGTTGGTGCGGCTGCGGGGGCGGCATACAAGGGCTTGTCGCTGGCCCGGCATAGACTCTGCCTCAATGTCTGAGCCGCCCACCCCCGCATCGGGTCCACCCGACAAGAGCTTCGTCCACCTGCACGTGCACACCGAGTACTCGATGCTCGATGGTGCTGCCCGGATCGACGAGCTGTTCGAGGGCGCGGCCGCGATGGGTATGCCGGCCCTGGCCACGACCGACCACGGCTACGTGTTCGACGCGTTCGAGTTCTGGTCCAAGGCCAAGAAGTATGACGTCAAGCCGATCATCGGGGTCGAGGCCTACCTCACTCCCGGCACCCACCGCACCGACAAGACCCGGGTCAAGTTCGGTGAGGGCGGCCGCGACGACGTCTCAGGTTCGGGCGCCTACACGCACATGACGCTGCTGGCGAGCACCACGCCGGGCATGCACAACCTGTTCCGGATGAGCTCGCTGGCCTCGATGGAGGGCTACTACTTCAAACCCCGGATCGACCGTGAGCTGCTGCAGACCTACGGGCAGGGTCTCATCGGCATGACGGGCTGCGCCGGCGGCGAGATCCAGACCCGGCTGCGCCAGGGCCAGTACCGCGAGGCGGTCGAGGCGGCCGCGGAGTTCCGCGACATCTTCGGCGCAGGCAACTTCTACTGCGAGCTCATGGACCACGGCATCGAGATCGAGCGCCGGACGATGAAGGACCTCTTGCGCCTCGCCAAGGACCTGGACCTGCCGCTGGTGGCCACCAACGACCTGCACTACACCAAGGCGGCGGACGCCAAGGCCCACGCTGCGCTGCTCTGCGTGCAGTCCGGGTCCACGATGATGGACCCCAACCGGTTCAAGTTCGACGCGGACGAGTTCTACCTCAAGAGCCCGGCGCAGATGCGTCACCTGTGGCGCGAGCTTCCCGAAGCCTGCGACAACACGCTGCTGATCGCAGAGCGCTGCGACGTCGGGTTCACCCAGGGCGAAGGCGCCTACATGCCTCGCTTCCCGTGCCCCGACGGCGAGGACGAGACCTCCTGGTTCATCAAGGAGGTCGAGCGGGGCCTTCATGTGCGCTACCCGGAGGGGGTCCCGGACGCGGTCCGCAAGCAGTCGGAGTACGAGACCGGCGTGATCGTCTCCAAGGGCTACCCGGGCTACTTCCTGGTGGTTGCCGACTTCATCGGGTGGGCCAAGAAGAACGGCATCCGCGTCGGCCCCGGCCGTGGGTCAGGTGCCGGCTCGATGTGCGCCTACGTCATGGAGATCACGGACCTCGACCCGCTGAAGCACGGTCTGATCTTCGAGCGCTTCCTCAACCCCGAACGCGCCTCGATGCCCGACTTCGACATCGACTTCGACGAGCGGCGCCGCGGCGAGGTGATCCACTACGTCACCGAGAAGTATGGCGAGGAGCGAGTCGCGCAGATCGTCACCTACGGGACGATCAAGGCCAAGCAGGCGGTCAAGGACGCCTCGCGGGTCATGGGCCTGCCCTTCTCCATGGGCGAGAAGCTCACCAAGGCGATGCCCCCGGCGATCATGGGCAAGGACGTGCCGCTGTCGGCGATCTTCGACCCCACGCACAAGCGTTATGCCGAGGGCGCGCAGTTCCGCCAGGTTCACGACGAGGACCCCGTGGCCCAGGAAGTGGTCGTGACCGCACTGGGTCTTGAGGGGCTGAAGCGTCAGTGGGGCGTGCATGCGGCGGGCGTCATCATGTCCAGCGAGCCGCTGCTCGACCTGATCCCGATCATGCGCCGCGAGCAGGACGGCCAGATCATCACCCAGTTCGACTACCCGAGCTGCGAGACCCTCGGCCTGGTCAAGATGGACTTCCTCGGCCTGCGCAACCTCACCATCCTTGACGACGCTCTGATCAACGTCCGGAGCAACCGCGGCGACGAGATCGACCTCGACGAGCTCAGCAAGAGCCTGGACGACCCGGCCACCTACAGCCTGCTCGGCCGCGGGGACACCCTCGGCGTCTTCCAGTTCGACGGCGGGCCCATGCGCTCGCTGCTGAGACTGATGAAACCGGACAACTTCGAGGACATCTCGGCCGTCGGCGCGCTCTATCGTCCGGGCCCGATGGGTGCGAACTCACACATCAACTACGCGCTGCGCAAGAACCACCAGCAGGACATCTCCTACCCGCACCCCGACCTGGCGCAGGCTCTTGAGCCACTGCTGGGCACGACCTACGGCCTGATCGTCTATCAGGAACAGGTCATGGAGATCGCCCAGAAGCTCGCCGGCTACACGCTGGGCAAGGCCGACCTGCTGCGCCGGGCCATGGGCAAGAAGAAGCGCGCCGTGCTGGATGCCGAGTACGTCGGCTTCGAGTCGGGCATGGTGGCGAACGGCTTCAGCCCGGCCGCCATCAAGGCGCTGTGGGACGTCCTGGTCCCCTTCTCGGACTACGCGTTCAACAAGGCGCACAGTGCGGCGTACGGCCTGGTCTCGTACTGGACCGCCTACCTCAAGGCGAACTACCCGGCCGAGTACATGGCCGCGGTGCTGACCAGCGTGCGCGACGACAAGGACAAGTCGGCGCTCTACCTCAACGAGTGCCGCCGGATGGGCATCAAGGTCCTGCCCCCGGACGTCAACGAGAGCTCGGCAAACTTCACCGCCGTCGGCACCGACATCCGCTTCGGGCTCGCGGCCATCCGCAACGTCGGCCACAACGTCGTCGAGGCGATCGTCGGCGCGCGCGAGGAGAAGGGGCGGTTCGTCTCCTTCGAGGACTTCGTGCGCAAGTCACCGGCCGTCGTGTGCAACAAGCGCACGATCGAGTCCCTGGTCAAGGGCGGCTCGTTCGACTCGT
>JBDTOA010000012.1:0-18529 GCA_039933475.1 Dermatophilaceae bacterium | reverse complement strand
TCTGGGAGCGAGCGTGGTGGTCCCGGCCGAGCCCGACGAGACGATGGACTACGTGGCCGAGGTCCTGAGGTCCCACCGGTTCAGGACGGTCACCGACCCCGGCACGGGCACGGACTCCGCCACGGGCAACGACGAGCTGAACCTGTATGCCGACCGGTTCCGCTGGGGTCCCTTCGGGACCGTCATAGCCCACCTCAGCTTCGTCATCATCCTGGTGGGCTTCTTCCTCAGCGCGACCACCGGCTTCAAGAACACGGGACTTGTCGTCCCGGTCGGCTCGACGGTGGAGATCGGCAACGGGACCGGGCTGTCGGTCAAGGCAATGTCCTTCAACGACGCCTACTACGAGGACGGCTCCCCCAGCGACTACGCGAGCGACCTCATCCTCTACAAGAACGGCGCTCAGATCCAACGGCAGACGATCAGGGTCAACCACCCCATGAAGGCCGACGGGGTCTCGTTCTTCCAGTCGTTCTTCGGCGAGGCCGCCGCAATGAAGGTCACCGACGGCGCCGGCAAGACCCTCTACGACGACGCCGCCGCACTGCAGTACCAGTCCAAGGACGGCACCCACAGCATCGGCAAGTTCGACATCAAGAGCAAGGGCCTGACGATCTATGTCGTCGATGTGGCCTCCGGCCAGGTCGACCCGAACATTAAGGCGGGTCAGCTACAGCTCGAGGTCGACCAGGTGGGAAAGGAAGACCCGATCGCGACCCAGGTCGTGGACCAGGGCAAGCCCGCCACGATCGCCGGCCTGACCTACACCTTCGAACGCACCCGCCAGTACACCGGACTGATCGTGGCCCACGACCCCGGCGCCCCCCCGGTCTGGGTCGGCTCGACCCTGCTGGTGCTCGGGCTCTTCATGGTCTTCTTCTTCCCGCACCGCCGCATGTGGGTACGGATCCGGAAAACCTCTGGAGGCAGCGAGGTCCTCTGCGCCTCCACCATCAAGCGCGACCTCGCCTTCACACCACAGTTCCACCAGATCATCGCCGACATCCAGCTCGCCGCAGTCCCGTCGGGCACCTCCGACAGGGCGGAGCACAACAATGCTTGAGCTATCGCAGTACAGCCTGATGGCTGGGCTCATGCTCCTCGCCCTTGCCTTGCTCTGCTACATCCTGGTTCTCACGCTGGGCCGGTCAGTTCGTCGCGCGCCGGTCATGGCCCACGCCGGCGGGAGCCCCGCAGGTAGCGCGGACCACGACGCCGGCCGCGGGGCTGAGGGCGGCGGAGCCTCCGCGGGTGCGGACGAGGCACAGCCGCGAACGCTCGCGCTCTACGGCACCTACCTCACCCGCCTGGCACTGGTCTTCCTCACCGCCTGCCTGGTCCTGCGGACGATCGCGGTCGGGCACGGGCCCTTCACCAACCAGTACGAGTTCTCAGTCGCCTTCGCGTGGGGCATGGTCGCGGCCTACGTGTACTTCGAGCACCGCTACCACGTCCGCACCATCGCCCTGCTTGTTCTTCCGATCGCGGCAGGAATGCTGCTCTACGCCCTGACCGTGGGGGCCACCGCCAACCCCCTGGTGCCGGCACTGCAGAACAACCTGCTGCTGACCATCCACGTCGCCGTGGCGATCGTGGCCTACGGCGCGTTCTCGATCTCCTTCGCTGCGGCGGCGCTCTACCTGACCCAGCCCGAAGGGGGCCGGCCCGGATGGCCCAAGCCGGCACTTCTGGACGAGATCGGCTACCGGGCAGTCATCATCGGGTTCCCCCTGCTGACCCTGACCGTCGTCCTCGGCGCCGTCTGGGCGGAAATCGCCTGGGGCACGTACTGGAGCTGGGACCCCAAGGAGACTGCATCTCTGCTCACCTGGCTCATCTACGGCGCCTACCTGCACGCGAGAGTGGCCAGGGGCTGGGACGGACGTCGGGCCGCCTGGCTGCTCGTTGTCGGGTTCGCCTCAGTGCTGCTCACCTTCTTCGGCAACCTCTTCTTCGGCGGCCTGCACAGCTACGCCTAGCGGACAACGCCACCAACCCGCCGGGGACGGCGCATCCATATCAGCGAACGAGAGGGAGAAGCCTCCACCATGAGCCCGCTACCGAAGGTCACAAAGCCGAAGGGCTGGCGGCAGCGCCTCCGCGAAAGCCGGGGCGGAACCCTGCTCGTCCTGGGTGTCACCGCGACGATCGTCATCGCGGGCGCCTACATGATGGACCGCCCGGCCAGCGCCGCGTCGGGTCTGCAGGCCATCTCCCTGTCCGGGCCCACCGATGGCGCACCACCCAAGGTCGGCAGTCCTGCGCAGGACTTCACAGCGACGACGGTGGATGGCGAGAAGGTCTCGCTGAGCTCGTACAAGGGTCACCCGGTGTGGCTGACCTTCGGCGCCACCTGGTGCGCCGCCTGCAAGGCGGAGGCGCCGGACGTCCAGGCCGCCTACCTGAAGTTCAAGCCCAAGGGCGTGGTGATCCTGTCGATCTGGATCCGCGAGGACTCCGCCACAGTCAAGGGCTATGCCGACCGCGCCGGTCTGACGTTCCCCAAGATCGCTGACCCGGACACTCGCATCGCCTCGGCGTACCGGGTCTATGGGATTCCGGCCCACTTCTTCATCGACAGGGAAGGCATCCTTCGTTTGGTCAAGACCGGCGGCCAGAGCCCCGGACAGATGGCAGCAGCACTCACAGAGATCAGTGGATAGGCCTGGGCCCCCTCTATCCGAGATGTGCCAACCGGCGGATAGCGCTCTAAATCGCTCAAATAGATACTAGATGCATGCAGAACAACGCCGCGGTCACGTCCTGGCAACCGCCAGAGACGGGAACGGAGTGAGCCGGCCGCGGGCGTCCGCGGGCGTTGGGGCCCTGCGCGTTTGCGCCGGGGCGATCGCGGTCTTCGGGACACTGATGATCGGCTCGTACCAGGAGGCCTCAGCAGCGACGTCGCTCAGCACCGTTGCGCTTCCTGCCGCCGCCCCGGCCCACGGCTCTCCCTCGCCCACCAGCCCCGGCGGTATGCCCGGCATGGATACCGGATACGGCACGACGGCGGCGGCCAACCGCCCCCTCGCGCCGGTACTGGGCACCTTCACCGGGGGGACCTCGGTGGTGCTGCTCACTGCCGTCTTGCTCCGCCGCAGGGATCGAGCCGCCCGCGCGGCCCGGGAAGTCGCCCGCGCAACGGTTATGAGCCAGAAGTGAGCCAGGACCTCAAGACCCTTAAGACCCTTGAGATGCCGACGGCTGACGAGTCCCCCCTCGATCGCGCCGTTCACAGTGCTGCCACCGACACCGGCACCGACCCGGACGACGAGCAGTTCGCCAGGCTTGGGCGCGAGCCCCTCGGGCGTGATCTGCTCAAGAACGGCTTCTTCTCTGCCGTGATGCGCAGCCGGTGGTATCCCGGGGTGTTCCAGATCCCGGTCGCCGCGGTGTTCGGACTCGTCGCCTACCAGCTCCTTGCCGGACCACCCCGTGCCCACCAAAACGCCGGCACTGCCCTGATGTGGGTGTTGTGGTGGCCCGCGCTGCCGCTCGTGTACGTGCTCTTCGGGCGGTTCTGGTGCGCGGTGTGCCCCTTCGCGGCGCTGTCCGACTTCGTCCAGAAGCTCGTCGGTGTCAATCGACCGGTGCCGGCGTTCCTGAAGAAGTACGGCATCTGGGTCATCGACGCCACGTTCCTGGCCATCACCTGGGCCGACCACGTCTTCGGGATCGTCGGATCGCCCTGGGGGTCCGGAGTCCTCCTGCTGCTGCTGACCTTCTCGGTCATCGTGTCCGGCGCGTTCTTTCAGCGGCGGACCTTCTGCCGGTACCTGTGCTTCCTTGGCGGGCTCTCGGCGAACTACGCCCGGACCGGGATGGTGGCCCTGCGAGCGAACACCGACATCTGCTCGACGTGCACCGCCAAGGCCGCCTGCTTCAACGGAACCGACACCGTCGCAGCATGTCCGCTGTTCTCCTTCCCCCGAACCATGGAAGACAGCGCGAACTGCAACCTGTGCGCGAACTGCATCAAGGCCTGCCCCAACGACGCGATCACCCTCACGGTCCGCAAGCCCACCAAGGAGCTGTGGTTCCTGCGCAACCCCAAGATCGAGGAGTCGTTCCTGGCGATGGCGATCATGGGCATCGTCATCATCCAGAACGTCACCATGCTGACGGTGTGGGACGAGATGCTCGCCTGGGTCAACCGGGCCACCGGCATCACGAGCTACCCGGTCATCTTCACCGCCGTGTTCGCGGTCGGGGTGTCCATACCGGTCGCCCTGCTCGCCCTGGCAGCCAAAGTTGCCTCCCTGGGGAACCTGGAGAGCACCCTTAAGAACTTCGCCCGGTTCGGGTACGCCCTGATCCCGCTCGACGTCGCGGCTCACGTCGCCCACAACCTGTTCCACCTGCTCTCCGAGGGCAAGTCCGTGTTCTATCTCGTCGGCGCCCTGTTCGGAGGACAGGTGACCGGCTCCGCCGCGCTCGTGGGCAATGGCACGATCCAGGTTCTGCAGTTCACCCTGCTGGCCCTCGGACTCGCCGGGTCCCTGTACACAGCACGCCGGATCGCGCACCGCAGGTATCTCACTCCGACTCGCAGACTCTCCACCCTGCTGCCGGTCACCGCGCTGATAGGGGTACTCGGAACGCTCAACGTCGTCCTGTTCCTCTACCCCATGGCGCACCGGATGTAGGCCCAGGCACGGTCCATAGCACCCCACGAAGCTGCATGATCACACGTCAACCAAAGGACAAAAACGATGACCCGACACCTACGAACACTCACGAAGCGACACAGCCCTCGGACGCGTAGCGGTCAGACACGCTTCATCGTTGGCGCGGGCCTGGTTGCCGCACTTGCCCTCAGTGGCTGCAGCCAGGGCGGCCCGCCGGAGGCCAAGACCGTCGCGGCGGGGACTCTGCCTGGCGAGCATGTCCATGGCATCAGCCGCGACCCGGGCAGCGGCAAGGTCAACCTCGCCACCCACGAGGGGCTCTTCGTGCTGCAGCCGGACGCCAGCTGGAAGCAGGTCGGCCCGACCGTCGACCTGATGAGCTTCTCGATCAGCGGGCCGGGGACCTTCTATGCGTCCGGACACCCTGGTGACGGGGTCGACCTGCCGGCACCGGTTGGGCTGATCAAGTCCACCGACGCCGGCAGCACGTGGACCGTCGAGTCACTAGGTGGTGAGTCGGACTTCCACGCGTTGACCGCCTCATCCTCCGGCGTGATGGGGTTCGATGGAGCGCTGCGGGTGACGGCGGACGGAAAGAACTGGTCCCCAGGCGGCCTGACTGCAGAGCCGCGGGCGCTGGCTTCAGCTCCGGACGGCTCGAACGTGCTGGCCACGACCGACAACGCTCTGCTCAGCTCAACCGACGGCGGCAAGACCTGGACGCCGCTTGCCTCTGCACCGGCGCTGATCCTGACCGCCTGGGCCGACTCCAAGACCATCGTCGGAGTCACCACACAAGGAAACCTGGTAATCAGTGCGGACGCCGGTCAGACCTGGAAGACCGACCTTGCCACGGTCACCAGCGGACAAGCGATCTCGGCCAGCCGTGACAAGGCAGGCGTGATGGAGATCCTGCTTGTCACTGACCAGGGCGTGCTGCAGTCGCGCGACGATGGGGCCACCCTGTCCGAGCTGAAATCCTGACCATACGCACTGAAACAATGTTCTAGGCGTTGGGTGCGAAAGCCCAACGCCTACAACAATCCGCGTTGTCTTGGCAGCTAGCTGCGGCTCATTCCGACGACGGAACAGCCTGGGCAGGGTGGCACATCACCAGGACGGGGCAGGTGGCCTGGGCGATGACCTGCTCTCTGACTGAGCCGGGCCGCATCTCAGTGAACGCACCGCGTCCACGGTTCCCCACGACGAGCAGCTGGGCGCCGGCGGAGGCCTCTACCAGAACCTCGGCGGGATGGCCCGCGATAACCACCGAGGAGACTTCCACACCGTCCGCACCCTCGCCCCTGGCCAGCGTCTCGTCGATGGTCTGCTGTGCTTTGGTGCGCCAGTCGACGTGGGCGGTCGTTGGGTCGACCCCCGACAGGGGGGGATACTCCCACGCGATCACGGCCTCGACTCCCGCGCCGGTGAGCGCGGCCTGGCGAACTGCCCAGGTCAGGGCCTCGAGGGAGCTGGGTGAGCCGTCGACTCCGACAACGATGGGTGCGGGGGTCTTCATGACGTCCTTCCTGCCTTCTGTCGAGATCGGAGAGGAGCGACCTTGGTCACCAGCGGAGCCTGGCGGCTGTGTCGGCACCCGGTGAAGCCTCGCCGGCGGCCTGGGCGAAGGCGTTGAGCGCAGCGACGACTTCCTCGCGGCCTTCTTGTGGCATCGCCGCGACGATGGTGGCGATCTCGGCCCGTCGTCGTTCAGTCACCACACGGACCAGCCGTGTCCCTTCGCGGGTCAGGCCGATGAGTACCTCTCGCCGGTCGGCCTTGTTCTCCTCACGGGTCACCAGGTGGGCGGCGATGAGGCGGTCCACCATGCGCAGGGCAGTTGAGGGGGTGACGGCGAGTCGTTCGGCGAGCTGGTTGAGCCTGGTGTCGCCGTGGCCTTCAAGGACCACGAGGGTGCGGAACTGGGTGATCGTTACCGCGTCCTCGACATGGGCCAACGACCGGGCCGAGACGCCGACCAGTGCGCGTGAGGCGGTCAGCAGAGCGGAGACCATCTCGTCAGCGCCGTCGTCCGGTGTCGGTGCGTCGCTATCTTGCGCGAGTGCCGTGATCACGGTGCTCTCCTCGGGTCGTGTCCGACCGGTCAGGCCATGGCCTTTGGTCGGTATGGCGGCGGCCCACCGCTTGTCCGGGTGGGCTGTCGAAACTCTCGGATTTCGTAAGTAACGGCAATTGTTGCATACTACAAGTCATGAGTCATTTCCTGTCACCTGCTACGGCCGGGCCCATATTCCGTCGAGCCCCCCGGGTGGCAACCCTTGCGCTGCAGCACGGCCGCGCCAAGCTCGCCACCCAGCTGCGGTCCTCCAGCTCCGGGCTGATGCTGCTCGCTCTGCTCGTCGGTCTGGGGGCCGGCGGCGGGGCGATCGTCTTCCGCTGGCTGATTACGACCTTCACCCTGCTGCTGTCAGGCCACGCGGACTACTCCCTGGCCGGCCATGCCGCCCACCCGAGCCTGCCGGGCCTCGGGCGCTGGTTCGTGATCGGCGTTCCGGTGGTCGCGGGGCTGCTGTATGGGCCCCTCGTGCACTTCTTTGCCCGCGAGGCACGCGGTCACGGCGTACCCGAGGTGATGTTTGCGGTGGCCCGCCGCGGTGGCCGGATCCCACCGCAGGTCGCGGCGGTCAAGGCGCTGGCGTCGGCCCTGTGCATCGGTGGTGGCGGATCGGTGGGTCGTGAGGGCCCGATCGTGCAGATCGGCTCCGCGCTGGGGTCCACCCTCGGGCGGGTTGTCCGTCTCAGCGAGCCGCGGATGCGCCTTCTTGTGGCCTGTGGCGCTGCCGGGGGAATCGCCGCGACGTTCAACGCCCCGCTGGCCGGTGTCTTCTTCGCGATGGAGCTCATCCTGGCCAACTTCGAGGTCCGCTCGTTCGGCATGATCGTGCTCTCCTCGGTGACCGCCAGTGTGGTGGGGCGCGCCGCGATGGGCAGTGCCCCCTTCCTGCACCTTCCCAAGTTCACCGTCGGCCACCTGTGGGAGTACGCGCTGTTCGCCGTCCTCGGGCTGCTCGGCGGAGTCGCGGGAGTGTTCTTCACCCGGGTTCTGTACGCCATCGAGGACCTGTGTGACCGGGTGTGGCACGGCCCTGAGTGGCTACGTCCAGCTGCAGGTGGCGTTCTGCTGGGACTGCTGCTCCTGGTCCTCCCCCAGATGTACGGCGTGGGCTACCCGGTCCTGGCAGCCGGGATCGCCGGCAAGTACACGATCGTCTTCCTGCTCGTGCTCCTGGTCGCCAAGATCTTTGCCACCAGCCTGACCATCGGCATCGGTGGCTCCGGTGGGGTGTTCGCCCCAAGCCTGTTCATCGGGGCAATGCTCGGAACCGCTTTCGGCGAGATCATGCACATCATGGCGCCAGGCATCGCCGGCCCGGTCGGTGCCTACGGCCTGATCGGAATGGGCGCCGTCTTCGCCGGAGCGGCCCGCGCGCCAATCACCGCTGTGGTCATCATGTTCGAGCTGACCGGCGAGTACACGATCATTCTGCCCCTGATGTCTGCCATCGTCCTGGCCACCTTCATCAGCCAGAGGATCGCCCCCAAGGACACCATCTACACCCTGAAGCTGCGTCGAAGGGGTGTTGACCTGAGCTCCCCCGCACAGACCAGCCCCCGCGCCGATGCGATCTCCATCTCGGCGGTGATGCTCCCGGTGCCCACTGCCCTGCGGGTGAGCGACAGCCTGGTGAAGGCCGCCCGATCCCTGGCCCGCTCTCGCCAGGGCGTCCTGCCCGTTGTCGACGCCGACGGCGCCTACTCCGGCACGGTCAGCGCTCACGCCGTCGCCGACGCCCTCGCCGACGGCGAGCACGACGGAACCCATGTCGGCGAGGTCACCGAGCTCCCCAAGGCCCTACGCTCGGTCGACCCTCTGGACTTCGGGCTACAGGTCCTGGATGACGCCGGCGGCCCGGTACCAGTGCTGGACCCCGACGGGCGCCAGGTCGTCGGATGGCTCACCCATCAAGCTGCCCTCAACGCCCTGCGCCCAAAGGGCGGTCCAGCGTCATCAGGCATTGGCGCCAGAAATGCATGAGCCCCCTTCTGCTTCACCCGCCGCCAGTCCCAGGCGCCCATCCCGTGCCCTCATCGTCCTGTTCAGGGCGCCAACACACCTGTACCAGCACGGGTGGGGCTGGGTCTTTGGGCACCGGTTCCTCCAGCTGACGCATGCGGGACGGCGAAGCGGCCGCACGTACACAACGGTCCTTGAGGTGATCAGCTTCGACGCCTCCACCGGGGAAGCCACTGTTCTCTCAGGGTTCGGGGCTGGCGCCGACTGGCTACGCAATATCCAGGCCAACGGCCGCGCCGAGATCACCATGGGGCGAGCCTCGTTCCCGGCCACCTACCGCCTGGTGCCGATCGACGAGGCGATGGCGGTCTTCGCGGACTACGAACGACGCAACCGCTTCGCCGCACCGGTCGTGCGCCTGGTTCTCAGCTGGATGCTGGGCTGGCGTTACGACGGCTCGGGATCGGCACGGCGCCGGGCGGCCGAGCAGCTGCCGTCGGTTGCGTTCCGGCCGAGCTGACGGATCCGCCCCGGTGACCAACCGACCGTTAGGTGATCCAGCACGGCCGTAAGGGACACATAACCGGCTAGCGGTTACGGTCGTGCCCGCGGTCGTGTCAACGTGACGAGGTGCGCATACTCGTCACCGGCGGAGCCGGCTTCATCGGAAAAGCGGTGGTCGCAGAGCTCGTCCGTGAGGCCGACCGGGTTGTGGTGCTGGACTCATTGCGGCCGGACGTTCACCGTGACGGAGGCGGGTCCTCACGTGCTCGGCTCGCGGCCATCGGCGCCGACCTCGTCGTCGGTGATGTGCGGGACGCGCCCGTTGTCGCCGCCGCGCTGCGTGCGGTCGATCTTGTGGTCCATCTGGCAGCCAAGGTGGGGCTCGGGGTTGGCGTCGACGATATGGCCGACTACGTCTCGAGCAACGACCACGGGACCTCGGTGCTCCTGCGTGCCATGGCAGCCAGGGGGGTCGCGCGGTTCGTCCAGGCCAGCTCGATGGTGATCTATGGCGAGGGCGGCTACACCTGCGACGACCACGGCCCGATCGTTGCGGGCGCGCGAACACGAGAAGCGTTGTCGCGCGGTCGGTTCGAACCTCCTTGCCCGGTGTGCGGGTCCGACGTTGCTCCGCACCTGGTGCGAGAGGAAGCACCCATGGACCCTCGCAACACGTATGCCGCGACGAAAGTCGCCCAGGAGCACCTCGGGGCGATCTGGGCGCGCGAGACTGGCGGCTCGGCCACCTCGCTAAGGCTGCACAACGTGTATGGGCCCGGCATGCCGCGCAATACGCCCTACGCCGGCGTCGCGTCGATCTTCTCCTCCGCGCTGGACCGTGGCGAGGCGCCACGGGTGTTCGAGGACGGCGGTCAGCGACGAGACTTTGTCCACGTCAACGACGTGGCAAGCGCGTTCGCAACCACGATGGGTGTCGCAGACAACCCGTCAGGGCAGGACCAGGCCGGACGCCACCGCGCGTACAACGTCGGGTCGGGCATCGTCTCCACCGTCAGGGACCTGGCCCAGGCGCTGTCCCTGTCACGGAGCGGGCCGACCCCTGTTGTGACTGGAGAGTACCGGCTGGGTGACGTCCGCCACATCACCGCATCGAGCGAAAGGATTCGGGACGAGCTCGGTTGGCGCGCAACGGTTTCCCTGGCGGACGGTGTGTCCGGGCTGACGTTCGGCTAGCGACGCGGAATGCTGTGGTCAGAATGCTTTGGTCAGACAGGCGCGTGCGTTGGCAGCTCCACGTCGAAACGGCATCCGCCGTCGACATTGGCCACGGAGATCGACCCCGCATGCGACTCGATCACGCCACGGGCGATGGCCAACCCAAGTCCCGCTCCGGCGTCGCTCGTACCGCGCTCAGGCTCTCCTCGCCAACCGATCTCAAAGACCCGCGCCAGGTCGTCATCCTCGATGCCGCCGCACCCGTCCGTCACAGCGAGGCGCGCCCGGCCGTCGGATGCCCGCACCGCGCTGACCACGACCTGTCCGTGCTCGCGCGTGTGGCGGACGGCGTTGCCGATGAGGTTGGACAAGGCGCGCGCGAGCTCGTCCCCATTGCCCTGCACCGCCAGCCGATCGTCCTCGTCGGCCACCTCCAGGACGAGGTCGACGTGCCGACGCCGGGCTTGCTCTCGAGCCTCACCCACGACGTCGTAGGCCAGCTCGACCAGGCTGAGTGGACCGTGTGGCTGCGCCGGCCGGGTCGGCCCGGCGTTCAGACGTGACAGCTCGAACAGGTCACCGACCAGACCATTCATCCGCTCAACGGTCTGGCGCATCTGCCGCAGCGCCGCGTCCTGATCCTCGATGACGCCGTCCTCGAGTCCCTCGGTCAGAGCCCGCAGCCCGGCCAGCGGCGTCCGCAGGTCGTGCGACATGAAGGCGACCAGCTCGCGACGGCTCTGCTCCAGCGATCGCTCGCGCTCGCGAGAGAGCCGCAGACTCTCACGCGTTGTCTCAAGCTCGGTCGCGACGTTGGTGATCTCCGCAGGCGCCGATGACCTGCCGTTGCCGGCGGACCCCAGTGGCCTGCCGTTGTCGGCGGGTGTTGATGCGCCATAGGGACCCTCGGCAAGACCCCGCACCGCCTGCGTCAGCTCCCGGGAGCCGGAGGCCACACGACGTCCGAGAGCGTATGAGAGAGCGACGGCCAGGACCATGGAGAACCCGAGAGCGACCGATACCACAGTGGAGTCGTGCTGGCTGATGACCATCCGGTTGACGTTCAACGCGACTGCGGCCGAGACCGCTGCAACCGGCACGAGTGCGGCAACAACGATTGACGTCAGAAGGGACCGACGACGGATTGCCTGCAGCACCAACGCTCCGAGCAGACCGGTGAAGAACACCGCTCCGGCCGTGAGCCCAAGGATCAGCTGCATGTCCTTGCTCACTGGCCCTCCTCTCCGGCGAAGCGATATCCGCTGCCGCGAACCGTCAGCAGGAGCCGAGGGTCGGAGGGGTCGAGCTCGATCTTCTCGCGCAGGCGGCGGACGTGGACCGTCACCGTCGACGTGTCGCCGAAGTCCCACCCCCAGACGCGGCGCATCAAGGCCTCCTTGGTGAACGCCTCATCGAGGTGGGTCATCAGGTACGCCAGCAGGTCGAACTCGCGATGGGTCAGACTCAGCGGCTCGCCCCGACTCTGGGCGGTGCGGGCCTGCAGGTCGACGACCAGATCACCCACGGCAACCGTGCGGGGCAGCATGGAGCTGACTCCCAGCCGCTCCGCTCGACGCAGCAGCGCCTGGACGCGAAGGACTGCCTCGCGCGGGCTGACCGGTTTGACCACGTAGTCGTCGGCACCCACCTCGAGCCCGAGTAGCCGATCCTCCTCATCACCCCGCGCCGAAAGGATGATCACCGCGGCGCCATCATCGTTGGCACGGCGGCGCGCCAAGACGTCCAGGCCTGTTATCCCGGGCAGCATGATGTCCAGCATCACCACATCCGGTTTCCACTGCGTCCACTCCTGCAGTGCGGTGGCTCCGTCGGCGGCGATCCGGGGCTCGAAGCCGGCCTTGCGCAGGTAGGCGGCCAGCACGCCGGACACCGTCGAGTCATCCTCCACGACCAGCACCTTCGCGACCATGACCCGAGCCTAGGACCAGCTCCACCGATTCGGGGCTCCCTCCCGCCCGGTTGACCCACCCGTAAGGGTTTCGTCATCGGCCGCCGCCTCCGCGCAGCCTGCTGCGGCCTTAGCGTCATGACCATGAGCGCCGACGTCGTCGATGTGATCCTGCCCTGTCTGGACGAGGCCGAGGCGCTGCCATGGGTTCTGGCGCGAATGCCGTCGTGGGCTCGGGTGATCGTGGCGGACAACGGCTCGACGGATGGATCTCCTGAGATTGCAAGGTCGCTGGGAGCCTCGGTGGTTGAGGTCAGCCGGCTTGGCTATGGCTCGGCCTGTCACGCAGGTCTGGAGATCGCCACCGCTGACGTCGTCGCCTTCATGGACGCCGACGCCAGCCTGGACCCGGCCCAGCTGGAGTGGCTCCGTGCGGCACTGGTCGACGAGGTGGATCTTGTGGTCGGATGCCGCAGGGCGTTCAACGCGGGCGCGTGGCCGTGGCATCTGCGGATGGCCAATCGCGAGGTGTGCAGGCGACTTCGCCGTCGCACCGGCGTTCACCTGGCTGACCTCGGGCCGATGCGTCTCGCCCGACGAGTTCCATTGCTAAGCCTTTCGATCGAGGACCGTAGGTCGGGCTATCCGCTCGAGACCGTCATGCGCGCCGCGGAGTCCGGCTGGCACATTGAGTCGGTGGACGTCGACTACTACCCGCGCGCCGGTCGCTCCAAGGTGACCGGCACGCCTCTGGGTGCGCTACGAGCTGTCACTGACATGACCAGGGTCCTGAGCTCGTGAGCCAGCCGCCTGGAGTCAACGGCACTCTCATCGTGATGGCCAAGTCCCCTGTTGCGGGTCGGGTCAAGACACGACTCACCCCAGCGTTCACGCCCGGTCAGGCATCTGCCCTTGCCGAGGCATCCCTGCGCGACACTCTTGACACGGTCGTCGCCGCACCGGCGCAGCGCCGGGTGGTCGCGTGGGAGGGCGCGCACCGGTCCTGGCTGCCCGACGCGGTCAGTGTCGTTGCCCAACACGGCAACGGCCTCGACGAACGAATAAGCCATGCACTCCAGGAGGCTCTCGCCCGTCCTGGTCATGGGCCGGCGTTGCTCGTGGGGATGGACACCCCTCAGCTGCGGGTCGCGGATCTCGGTCTCGACTGGAATGGCGCCGACGCCGTGCTGGGGCTGAGCCCCGATGGCGGCTACTGGGCGCTGGGACTGGGTCACTTTCATCCCGATGTGGTGAGAGGCGTGCCGATGTCGACGGCGCATACCGGCCGCAGGCAGCTGGAACGACTGCAGTCATTGGGTTTCCGGGTCCGGATGCTGCCCATGATGCGTGATGTCGACACTGCGGCCGACGCGGCCACGGTTGCCCGAATCGCACCCGACGGTCGCTTCGGCCGCCTGCACCGGCGACTCACCGGCGTGGTGAGCTCGCCCATGACTCTGTATGACGAAGCGCTTGGAGGGGCCGAAGTTGACTTCTGTCTGACGCTCGGCACTAGCGAGGTCCGTTGCGGACGGCTCCCGGTCAATAGCTGGCAGCGGATGGCGCCTGCGGACGAGATACTCCTGTCCCGCTGCGAGGGCCCGGTGCTCGACGTCGGGTGCGGCCCGGGCCGACTCGTGGAGTCCCTCGCCGCCAGGGGCACGGCCGCCCTGGGGATCGACATCTCCACCCTCGCGGTGAAGCAGACCGCTGCGCGCGGCGGATCAGTTCTGCTGCGTTCGATTGAACATCGTCTGCCCGGTGAAGGTCGTTGGGGCACGGTCCTGCTCGCCGATGGCAACATCGGGATAGGTGGCGACCCAGAGGTCTTGCTCTCTCGGTGTCACGCCCTGCTGGTGGCCGGAGGAGTCGCTCTCGTCGAGGCCGACCCGGACGATGACACCGACCATCGCGTCTCGTTGACGCTGCGCTCGGCCGCGGGCAGAACGTCCAGCCCGATGCCGTGGGCCAGGCTCGGGTCACGGCCGCTGATCGAGCTGGCCAGCCGGTTGGGGTTCGTGGCGACGGAGGACTGGCGCGTGGATGGCAGGGTCTTTGTCGCGTTGCGCAAGATCCTCTGAACACGCCTCACGGCGCCCGGTGGCCACCGGCCTCCAACACCCCGTGAGCGGTCAACGGGTCATCAGCAGTGGGACACCGATCAGCGCCACCGAGGCGACCGCGAGCGCCACCACCCGCATCGGCGCGCGGAACCGAGCGGGCTGGCGCGAAAGGACAACCAGCCCGACCAGGGCTGCCGCGGGAGCGATCACCGCGTCATGCGCGACAACACCCCCACCCAGCCAGGTGAAGACTCCCAGCCACTGGCGACCCGGAACGCCCGTCACGAACGCATAGGCCCCTATCAGCCCCAGGACCACACCCAACGCGCCCAGACCGATACGCGTTCGCCCCATGCTGATCCTTGTGACGGCCTGCGGGTCCCCACCCTCACGGCGGGTCATGCCGACACCGTCAGTCCGTTGACCCACTTGGTCTGCAGCACGCCGGGTCGGTTGGGCGCGATGATCCGGGCGGGAAACCCGTGGTCGCGCGACAGCCGCTGTCCGTTGATCGTCAGGGCCAGCACGGTGTCAGGATGCTGCGCGTACGCCGTGGGCAGGGTTGTGCGCCGATAGGCACCCGAGCGTTCGGCGGACTCCACACCCACGAAGGACTCCTCGCTGCCACCGACCAGCCTCGCGAGCTCCCGGACGCGGACCCCTCCCCATCGGGCGTCCGCGCTCCAACCCTCTACACAGGTGATGGGCAGGGCCACCGAGACCTGGGGCAGGGCCAGCAGATCGGCATACGAGAACGTCCGTGACCCGGACGGCCCGGTCACGCTCAGCCGCCAGCTCTCCTCCGCGACGATGGTCGGGATGCCTGCGGCGTCCGCGGTCCGGTTGATCGGGACGTCCTGGGGAGCCTTGGACGGATGGCGTTTTGCCAACAACGCCAATGGTTCCAGTGGTCGGAAGGTTTGACCCACCGTAAGCAGGACACCCCCAGCAGCCACCCCCAAAGCTCCTCGGATGAACCACCTCCGCTCATGGGCAAGTGCGGGGTCAATGTCGTCGGCAGGAGGCGCCAGAGCCTCACGGATGACGGGCAGCTTGACGGCGACATGGACGGCCAGGGCCCCGATGGTCACCCATGCCAGCGACCAGTGAACCGCAGTGAAGCCGAAGCCGAAGACATACCACTGAGCAATGTTCGCGACGCCGGTGAAGACCTGCAGCAGGGACGATGCGACCAGTACCGCGATCGAAGCACGCTCCAGCATCCGCAGCGGCGACCCCACCATCGGTCGCTCGAACAGTCGGGGGTAGGCGGAGTACATCTTGGCCAGCAGCAACGGCACGCACGCGATCCCGGTCGCCACGTGCAGTCCCTGAGTGACGCGATAGGCCCAAGAGGGGGTCGGCGATATGGGCAGCCAGGCGATCGGATGTTGGTGCAGGTGGCTGATCAGGCCGGTGAGGAAGCAGATGAGAAAGGCGGATCCGAGCCAGATACCCAGCCTGGCAACGACTCTCGTGTGGTGAACCGGCGAGGTGAAGTCCTCGGGAGTCGGTGGTTGGCGCATGTTTCGAGGCTAAGCATCAGCTCGGCCTCAGTGACCCCCTCGCGCCTTACGAGCAGATGACGGATGCGTCAACAGACCTCGTTCGGTGCCCGGGATTCGGGCTCAGGCGGCAGAGTGGACGATGTGACCAGACTGCTGAGCGGCGCCGTCGTCGTCACAGTCGCGTACGTCGGTCTGCTGTCGGTCGGTGACCTCGACCACCGTCGCGGGCTGCTCGCGGCAGTCATGGTGCCCTTCTGGCTGATCTGCGTCGCCTCAACCTTCTGGGTCGTTCGTGGCAGCACGCAGGTGCGGCGTCCGATCATGACCGTGGCGCTTCTGGCACTGGCCGTCCAGCTACCTGGCGTACTCACGCCTCCGCATTCGAGCAGCGATGCATGGCGGTACGTCTGGGACGGTCGGGTGCAGCTCTCCGGCACGTCGCCTTACAGGTATGTCCCGCTTGACGACCGGCTCGCCGGGCTTCGCGACCCGATCCTGTTCCCGGGGTTGATGCCAGACCAGCATTCAGGTGTCACCACGGCCCCTCTGCCGGCCGATCGCGTCGAGCTCCTGAAACGCGCAACAGCCGACGACCGGACGCTGATCAACCGTCCTCAGGTTCCGACCCTCTATCCGCCGGTCGCCCAGCTCTGGTTCGCCGCGGTGGCCGCCCTGACACCGTGGTCAGCCGGAACCCTTGGGCTCCAGATCGGCGGCGCGCTGTTGGCGATCGCTGTGGCCGGCTTACTGGCTGCTTGGCTCCGGCGCCGTGGTCATAACCCGTTCGAGGCACTCTGGTGGGCCTGGTGCCCAACCGTCATCCTGGAGACGGGCAACGGCGCGCACGTCGACGTCCTGGTCGCGGCCCTCGCAGCCGGTGCCGTTGTGGCCGTGACCACGCGACCCGGCAGGAGGGCCTCGACATGGGTCGCGGGACTGCTGCTCGGCGCTGCAGCAGCAGTCAAGCTGACCCCGCTCGTGCTCCTCCCCGCCTTCTTTCCATTGCGCAACAATGGAATTCGACGCTCGTGGAAGGTGCCCTCTGTCGCAGTCGGGACCCTCCTGGCGTCCTACGCACCGCATGTCCTGGTGGCCGGCGGGCTGGTGCTCGGCTATCTTCCGGGCTACCTCCTGGAGGAGGGCGGGCCCAACCGCGGAGGGCTGTTGCGACCGATCGTGCCCGACGACCTGCTCACCCTGGCCATGCTCGTGGCCATGGGGGCCGTGACGCTCTGGGCAGTCTGGACGACAAGCCCTGAGGCGCCACACCGCGTCGCCCTCGTGCTGTTCGGGTCGCTGTTGCTGATCACCACCCCCAGCTACCCCTGGTACTCGTTGCCTCTCGTCCCGCTGGCGGTGCTGTCCCGGCGCCTCGAATGGCTCGTCGTCCCGGTGGCGGGATACATCGCCTATGCCGGCGCCCGTGTTCCGCCGGTCGGCGCTATCGGTTATGCCGTGGCAGCAGCGGTGGTGATCGGCGTCGCGATCAGGCGTCGTCGTCGGGCTGCCCCCTCGGGACCTGCCGCTCACGCGTCCGCGCTGCGCCCGGCGGGAGGCACCGAAGGCAATCGGCGCCTCCTGCCGCGCCGGACGGCATATCCGCGGAGCGGGTGGTTCACATTCCGGGGACGGCCTGCGCTTCGTGCACCTCGATCTCGCAGCCGCCGGGCATGTTGAGGTGGGGGTGGATGCGGGCCAGGTCGAGTGCGGCGTCGAAGTTGTCCGCCTCGAGGATGGAGTATCCCGCGACCTCACGGGTGCTGGGCGAGGTGCCTTCCGTGGTCACCCGGGTCCCGCCGGCCAGGGGGGTGCCGAAGTCGGTCAGAGCGTCGCCGACCTTGGCTGCCCAGTCGTTCCACTGGCCCATGACGGCTTCCATCTGCTCCGGGGTCGGGGGCGTGGCCTCTGCCGGGGTCATGGGGGCGTGGTAGATGAAGATGTACTTGGCCATCAGTTCTCCCTTGTTGTGTTGTTGTTCCTTCTTCACACCAGCCGCTGCTGCCGCTGGCCGTTGTGAGCCGGGTCAGGCGGCGAGGGGCGTGCGTCCTGCGAAGGCCGCGAGGCGGTCAAGCGCACTGGCGTCCTCGGCGGGTGACACCTCGTCTGCGAACGATCCGCCGGGGCGTGCCGCCGGCACGACCATCTCCGCCAGGCCGCGGAGGTAGTCGACAAGCTCGTCGGAGATCTCGATCTGCTGGCCGCTACCCTGCGCGAGGTCCCAGCCGTGCAGCACCAGCTCGAGCGGAAGGATGCCCGCCGCGAACGAGGCCGGCATCTCCTTGCCGCCGGGGCCGGGAACCATGCCGGCGAGGTCGACGCTGCGCCAGGCGTCGATCGCCTGGGCGGCCATGACCGAGATGCGGTTCTCCAGGGAACCTTCCGCGGGGTTCCTCACCTGAGCTCGGGCCATCGCACCGAGCCGGACCAGCGAGACGAACAGGTGCTCGATCACGTCGTGACAGCTGAACTCTGCGCACGGCGTTGGCTTCGGGCGATCCTCGGCGGTGAGGCGGCGCAATACCGGCTGAATCGCTGCGAGGACCGCGTCGGCCGCGGTGACCGGCGTGAGGCTCTCGGGCACCCGCGCCAACGCGTCGGGGCCGGCGTCCCCGGTCGCGGCCAGCCGCCCCAGGCGATCGAGGTAGTGATGCCAGCCTTGGGCATGCATCGCCTCCTGCTGCTCGTTGAGCCCTTCGTGAACCAGC
>JBDTOA010000011.1:0-18679 GCA_039933475.1 Dermatophilaceae bacterium | reverse complement strand
GCAGAGCGTCCACCTCGAGATCGACTACCCCGACGTCGAACACGATCTGAACCGGTGGTTGCCGCTGGTGAAGTGGCTGCTCGCCATCCCGCACTTCCTCGTCCTGCTTGTGCTTTCCGCGGCAGCCTTCTTCGCCGTGGTCATTGCGTGGTTCGCGATCCTTTTCACCGGTCGCTACCCGCCGGGGCTGTTCGACTTCGTCGTCGGCGTCGGCCGCTGGTGGCTGCGCGTCCAGGCCTACGCGACCCTCCTGGTCACCGACCGCTATCCGCCGTTCTCCCTCAACTGAGCCACCGTTGAGCCCGGTTGCAGATCGGTGCGGCGGTCACTGCGCTGCTCTGCGCGCCGCCAAGGCCCGGAAAAGAAGGACGTTCACCAGTGCAGCCACGGTCAGGGC
Source organism: Dermatophilaceae bacterium (assembly GCA_039933475.1). Lineage (GTDB taxonomy): Bacteria > Actinomycetota > Actinomycetes > Actinomycetales > Dermatophilaceae > UBA4719. The sequence goes on along the minus strand of JBDTOA010000011.1, from coordinate 18,282 downwards.
GAGGGTCCCGAGGACAAAGGTGGTGATCGTGAACCAGGCTGCCGGCATCCCCGTGCTGACGGAGATGAGCGTGCGTCCGTCTGGAGCGGTCGTCACCGACCCTGAGCTGCTCGAGGGGTTCGCTCCGGGGATCAAGGCCAGGAAGCCATATGAGATGTAGTAGCACGGCACCGCGGCAATGCTTGCCGGGACGGCGAGCATTGCCGCAAACAGGATGGGCCAGGGGGACTGCTCGGCGAACCCCACAGTGGCGGCCGAAGCTACGACCGCGACGTACAGCGCTGACCTCACCGTTGGACGGACGCTCGGGACTCCCGGAACCTTCATCACCTGATCATCTCGTCTCCGACGGTTGTCCGCTATTTTCGACTCGTGCGGCCAGAGGTACGACGCCGCTCCGACCAAGGCACCACCACCACACGCAAGGTGGTGGAGAGCAGGAGTGATCATCGATGGCGATCCTCGCGACGAGTCGCTCGGTGAGGAACGTCCGCCCGCCGTCGAACGCATGGCGGTCTGCCGCAGTGGCCTTCGCCCTGGTTGGCGTCCTGGCCGGGTGCGCCTCGGGCGGTCGCCCGGCGGCGATGCAGACCGGGCCGCCTGCCGCCCCGCCAACCACGACGACACCAACCTCGGTCGCGCAGACGTGCCGCACCACCCAGCTGCTGCTCACCGCCCAGTGGGAACCTGGGGCGGTCCCGTATGGCGCAGACCCGGCGCACAAGCAGTCCGCGGGTGAGATGGTCGGGCGGATCAGGGCGGTGAACCAAGGCCCGGCCTGCGTGTTGTCCGGTTTCCCGGCCATCAGCATCGTGTCATCCACGGGTGCGGTGCTGAAGGTTCACAGCGAAGCTGCCCGCCAGTGGTGTCAGTACTCATGCGGTACGCCGCGCTTGCTGACCCTCGCGCCGGGCGCTGTCGTGCTGGCGGGAATGCAGTGGCAACCGTCGTACTGCGGGCCCGACCCCGGAAGCCGCGTTCTCCTACGAGTGGCGCTGACCCACAGCACCTCTGTGACCGTCCCGGTCCGAAACCTTGGAGGGGCAGGCAAACCGATCTATGCGCCTTCCTGTACGCCAGCTCTGGGTGAGACGCGTCTTACGGTGGAGAGCTTTGGCGACCATCAGGGGTGAGAGCCAGGCCGGCGCGGGTTCGACTGCCAACCCTTTCGTTGACTGTCCCACTCCGTCCCGGTGACTGGTCAGCTCCAGCGCACTGATGCCCTCTCATCGGAGGAGTGGACGGAGACGGTCCCGGCGCGCGGCAGGCCCGCCATGCCAGACTCGTCCAGCAGGACGATCGGCAGCCGGATCCCGTAGATCTCCGCCGCCGCGAGGGCCCCGAGCGTCACGATCGCATCGCGCGAGCCAAGCAGGATAGCCGCGGGCGCGACAGCGGCCCGGATCTGCTCGGCGAGCACGCTCGAGGATGAGCTGGACCCGCGCGACGCCGCCATCACCACCACGCGTCCGACCAGCGACACCCCCCGCTGCGGGTGATGCACATCATTGATGACCCCGGTGTCCAGCTCTGTCCCGCCCCAGAAGGAGAGCGGCTCGTCCAGCCAGAGAATCTCGCCGGAGCCCTCGCCCGTGCACAGCGGCGCCGCAGAGACGGCGCGTTCACCGCCAGCGTGACTCATCGCGGATCACCCGCCCCGCACGTGCCGAGGCGACGCACTCCTCAAGGGTTCCCAGCACGACGTTGATGCCCAAGTTCGCGGGGGCGTACCAGGCCCATTTGCCAGATGTCGTCATCGCCGTACTGACGGAGTCGGCGAGCACGGGCACGAGGTAGGTGCACGTGTCAGCAACCAGCCTCGCCCCGGCCGCCTCGCACACCTGCGCGTATCCCTGCGTTCTCGCCTCAGCGAGCACCTCACGCGAGGTGGAGATCCAGACGGTGCATGACGGGTCGAAGGGCACACGGTCCTGAAGGACCTGGGCCAGCTTGGCGAACTCGGTGAGGGAGAAGTGCGGCGTACCGAACGCGACGGCGTCCAGCTGGTCACCGGCGCTGGCGGTGGTCAGCTCATCGCGCGCAGCCCGCAACATCTCGGTCGTCAGCTCGATGCGCGGAAGGCCGGCGGCGGGCCAGGCGTCGCCCGCCTCGACTGCCTCCGGCGTGACTCCTGCGACATGGAAAAGCGCGACGCCGCCACCGGAGGCCGCCGTGGCGCCCAGTGCTTTCAACCGGTCCTCGTCGACCACCGCTGGCGTGATGCCGGTCAGAATGGCCACCCGCTCACCGACCTCGCGGCCCACGACGCAGCCGATCGCGGCCCAGGCCGCGTCGTTGTCGAGCACGTGGTCGGGGATGCCGGAACAGTCCAGCTCAAGGCCGGGGACCCGGTTCTGGGCAATGTGCAGCCCGGCCAACGGAACTCGCCCGGTGACGGCTGCGCACACGTCCGCAAAGTCCCCGTAGCGGGCTGTGCGAGCACCCATCACCGAGTTGGCGAACACGATGGCGTTCGACTCGGCCCAGGCGATGTCGGTTCCCGCTTCCGGACGACCCGCCAGCTGGTATGGCGCACACGTCCAGGTCGGCTTCCCGCCGATCGCGACGTAGGCGTCCATCAGGCGGCGGGCGGCGGCCGCCTCGGCCGGATCCAGTCGCACCAGCCCGGGATGCAGCTGGTCCAGCGAGCTGACGTTCAGGGTCGTGGGAACGGCGACCTTCGCGCCCAGCCCGACCAGCCTCTCGATGAAGTCCAGGCCAGCCTGACCGTGATAGAGGCAGCCGTCGATGTGCGCCGACTCGATGTCGATGAGCTCGGTGGCAAGCGACACCTTGGCGAGGGCCACGACCAGGCGCATCGCCATGGCGACTCCCGGCCCGTGGTCGCCGGCCAGCTTCGCCTCATCTTCGCGGGTGAGCCTCAGCTGCGTCGACAAGGTTGTCTGTGCCGTCTGGGTCCTCACCACTTAGGCGCCGAGGTAGGCGTCGACGATGCGCGAGTCGGAGATGAGCTCGGAGGCGCGGCCCTCGATCGTGGTCAGCCCGCCGTCGATCACGTAGGCGCGGTCTGTCACCCGCAGTGCGGCACGGGCGTTCTGCTCAACCAGCAGCACGGTTGTTCCCTGGTCCCTGATCTCACTGATGACCTCCATCACCTGGGCCACGATCAGCGGCGCCAGTCCCATCGAGGGCTCGTCGAGCATCAGCATCTTGGGGCCGGCAACCAGTCCCCGGCCGATGGCCAGCATCTGCTGCTCGCCGCCGGACAGTGTTCCCCCTTGCTGCATCTTGCGTTCCTCCAGCAGGGGAAGCAGCGTGAAGACCTTCTTCATCCGCTGCGCAACCAGGGCCTTGTCCTTGACCAGGAAGCCGCCCAGCTGGAGGTTCTCCTGCACCGTGAGGGTGCTGAAGATGCGTCGGCCCTCCGGCACGTGGATCAGACCGGCGCCCACCACGTCCCACGGTCGCGCCTTGGTGATGTCGACCCCGTCGAAGGTGATCTTCCCCGAATGGGACTTCACCAAAGCGGAAGCAGTGGCCAGCGTCGTGGTCTTTCCGGCCCCGTTGTTGCCCAGGAGCGCGACGATCTCACCCTTTGCGACGGTCAGGCTGAGGCCGCACAAGGCCTGAACCTTGCCGTAGAACACCTCGACATTCTCGAACTCCAGCATCGTCACTGCTCCACCACGTCGTCTTCCTTGCCGAGGTACGCCTCTATCACGGCTGGGTTCGCCTTGATCTCGGTCGGCGTCCCCACCGCTATCTCCCGCCCGAAGTTCATCACGATGATGCGTTCGGACAGCTCCATCACCAGGCCCATGTCATGTTCGATGAGCACAATCGAGGTTCCGAGGTCGCGAATGCGCCGACAGAGCTCGAGCAGCTGCTGTTTCTCCGAGTAGTTGAGCCCCGCTGCAGGCTCGTCCAGGAGCAGCAGCTCCGCCTTCCTGGCCAGAGCCCTGGCAATCTCGACCCTCTTCTGCTGGCCGTAGGACAGGTTGCGAACCGGGATTCCGCGGGCGCCCTCGAAACCGACGAAGTCGAGCCAGTGGTTCGCCTCGTCGGTGTACTTCGCCTCGCTGCGCTTGAACCGGGGGGTGTGCAGGATCGCGTCCACCCAGTTCTGTCCGCCATACAGGTGCATCCCGGCGCGCACATTGTCGAGCACGGTCAGGTCGGGGAAGAGTCGGAGGTTCTGGAAGGTCCGCGTCACGCCCGCCGCGGCGATGTCCGCCGGCCGTTTTCCCGTGGTCTCAAGCCCTTTGATCAGGACTGATCCCGAGGTCGGCCGGTAGAAGCCGGTGATGCAGTTGAACGCAGACGTCTTGCCCGCACCGTTCGGGCCTATCACCGCGATGATCTCCTGCTCATGAGCCGAAAAGCTCAGCCCGTCAACGGCTTTCACCCCGCCGAACGCAACCTGGAGGTCCTTGACCTCAAGTACCGCGGTCATCGGACCGGCTCCGTCGCCACTGGAGCTGGTTCCGCGCCAGCGGTCGGACGCTCCCGTTCGTAGCCGCGAGCCGGCCAGAAGCCCTGCGGACGGAACACCATGACGACGACGAGCAGTATCCCGAATACCAGGTAGCGGTTTGAGGCGAAGTCGCGCAGGAGCTCGGGCAGCAGGCTGATCACCAGGGCACCGATCACGACGCCGCGCATGTTGCCCATCCCGCCGAGCACGACGGCCATCAGCACCAGCGCGGACTGGAGGAAGATGAAGCTCTGGGGCGACACGGCCGACAGGTGCGCGGCAAAGAGCACTCCACCCAGACCTCCCCAGATGGCGCCGAAGATATAGGCGAGCAGCTTCACCTTGTAGGTGTGGATGCCCATCGCCTCTGCGGCGTCCTCGTCCTCGCGAACGAACCGCCAGGCTCGCCCGAGCCGGGACTTTCCCAGGCGTGCCGATGCGAGCACGAACAGCGAGACCACCAGCACGGTGAGGTAGTAGAGGACCGCGGGGCTCTGCACGTCCAGCCCGCCGATCTTCAGCAGACCCGGGATGCCGAAGATGCCGGAGGGGCCGCCGGTCACGCTCAGGTTGTTGGCCGTGATGCGCGTGATCTCACCGAATCCGAGGGTGACGATGGCCAGATAGTCGCTGCGCAGCCGCAGCGTCGGCGCCCCGATGATCAAGCCGGCCAGGATCGTCATCACCAGCACCGCGGGAATCGTGAAGAGGAGCGGCAGGTCGAAGCTCTTGGAGATGATGCCCGCGGTGTACGCGCCAACGGCCATGAAGGCGATGTAGCCAAGGTCAAGCAGGCCGCAGTAGCCCACCACGATGTTCAACCCGGAGGCGAGCAGAACGAAGATCGCCGCGGTCGTCATGACGTTGAGTGCGTAGGGGGACGCGCTGACGAACGGGGCAAGCAGTGCGGCCGCGAGGGCGACCCAGCCAACCAGCTTGCTCTCGAGGAGCCTGGAGATCCGTGACGTGGGGGGACCTATTCGCCGCGGAGCCGAAGTGGTGTCGACGTTCTCGCTCATGCTACATACGCTCCGTTACTCGCTCGCCGAGAATGCCGGTCGGCCGCAACGTGAGGAAAAGGATGAGCACGGCGAAGGCGAAGACGTCACGCCACTGCCCGCCGAACCATTCGCTGCCGAAGGCCTCGACGAACCCCAGCACGAGGCCGCCCAGCATCGCCCCCTTGATATTGCCGATGCCGCCGATGACGGCGGCGGTGAAGGCCTTGAGACCGATGATGAATCCCATCAAGAAGTCGATCTTGCCGTAGTAGGCGCCTGCCATCACGCCGGCGGCACCGGCCAGTGCCGACCCGATGAAGAAGGTGCGGGTGATCACCGCGTTGACGTTGATCCCCATCAGCAGCGAGGCGTCCGCGTCGAGCGCGATCGATCGCATGGCGCGCCCGGTGGAGGTCTTCTGGATGTAGAAGTTCAGGGCGACCATGAGGCCGGCGGCGATCAGCATCAGGACGATCTGTGGCAGCGAGACGCGCGCCCCGAGCACGTCGAAGACGCCGCCCTCCAGGCGAACCGGGTAGGCACGCGGATTCGGGCCGGCAATGGCAGCGATGCCGTACTCGAGGGAGAACGAGACGCCGACAGCGGAGATCAGCACGGCCAGTCGAGGCGCGCCTCGAAGGGGGCGGTAGGCCAGGCGTTCGATGAGGACACCGGCGCCACCGGTGATCAGCATGCTCACGAGCAGCACGATCAGGAGCGCGCCCATCGAGAGGGAGGCCGGGATTCCGCCCATGGAGGTCAGCAGGGCAAAACCGATGAAGGCACCGAGCATGTAGATGTCGCCATGGGCGAAGTTCAAGAGCTTGATGATGCCGTAGACCATGCTGTAGCCCAGGGCGATCAGAGCATAGAACGAGCCGACGAACAGCCCATCCCAGATGAGTTGAGTCATGAGATCCTGTTTCGTTCAGCGATGGTGACGGATGCCGCAGCGGCTCCTGCGGCATCCGTCATCGTGGATCAGGACAGGGTGTTGTCGAGAGTGAACTTGCCGTCCTTGATGACGAGGATGACGAAACCACCGCTGGACAGGGTGTGCTCAGGAGTGAACTTCAGCGGGCCCGAGAACATCGCGAAACCGTCGATGGCGCTCAGCGCCTTGGTGATGTCGGCACCGTTGGTGCTCCCAGCGTCTTCGATTGCCTTGGCCGCAAGGCGGACCGCGTCGTAGGCCTGGGTCGAGTACGGACCGGGGTCGGCATTGAACTTGGCCTTGTAGTTGGCGATCCACTTCTCAGCACCCTTGAGGGTATCCGGCGTCTGCGTCATCGTCGCGTAGACCCCTTCGCCACCGGTTCCGGCGATCTTTGCAAGGGAAGGATCAACACTGCCGTCGGCGACCATGATCTTGCCCGTGAAGCCGGCCTTCTTGAGCTGGTTGATGATCAGCCCACCCTCCTGGTAGTACCCGGTCCAGTACACGAGGGCCGGGTTCTTGGCCACGATGGCGCGGACCACTGCCGAGTAGTCGCTCTCGCCGGCGGTCACGGAGGTGTTCAGGAGAACCTTGACCGACCCGTCAGCCTTGATCTGGGCCGCTGTCTCGGTGGTGATGTCCTTCGAGTAGCTGGTGTTGTCGTCAACCAGGGCGACCGAGGCAAAGCCCGACTTCTTCATGAAGGCGAGCGCCGTCGTCGACTGCTGCTTGCCGGTGCCGTTGATCAGGAAGACGTTGGCGAGCCCCTGCTTGACCAGCTCCTGCGAGTTGGCAGCCGGGATGATCATCGGGATGTTCGCCTTCTGGAAGATCGGCAGCTGCGGCAGCGTGGCGCCCGAGCAGTAGCCGCCCACGGAGACGATCACTCCGGCCGAGACGACCTTGTTGGCGCTCGCGACGGCTTGCTGCGCGTCGCAGGCCTCGTCCTCGACCATGAGCTCAAGCTTGCGTCCCTTCAGGACGCCGCCGGCCTTGTTGATCTCGTCGACGGCCAGCTGGGCGCCGTTCTTCATGTAGGCGCCGGTGGGGGCGCTGCTACCCGAGATGGGCACCACCATGCCGAGCTTGACCGGGCCGGCCGAGGCACCGCTGTCGCTGCTGCCGCTGCTGAGCAAGCCGCCGCCGCAGCCGGCAGTCGTGAGGACCATCGCCGCGCCGATACCGAGCAGGATCGTTTTCCGAGTTCCAATTTTCATGGCATGTCTCTCCGTTGAGGTGACTGTCGGGTAGCTCCGCGCAACACGGGGGTCAGATCAGTTCGACTCGGATCACGCCAGTGCAATATGACATGTCACACAGGTCTGAGTCAACGATGGTCGGGGTTTCCTGCCCACCAACCGATGACATGCCCAAGGTGTTTGATGGTCAGCTCCTCAAGGGCGGCACCATCCCCTTGGGCCAGCAGATCCAGCATGAGGTGGTGCTCCCGGGCGGACTCGGGCAGCTCCTTGCTCATCGTCATCCGGGCCAGGTTGATCATCCGGGTCTGCGAGCGGAGCTCGCGGACCATGTCGACCAGCCGCTCGTTTCCGTGGAGCTCGAGCAGCCCCAGGTGAAAGTCGCGGTCGCCCTCGATGAAGGCGGCGAGGTTGGCGGTCTCGGCGTGTACGACGATCTGCTGGGCGAGCGCGCGCCATCGGGGCAGGCTCTCCGCCGGGAAGCTGTCGGCAACGGCTCGCATCGCTGGTGCCTCGATCAGCTGGCGCAGCTCGACAATCTCGCGAAGGTCCTGCTCGCTCACCTCGGTGACGCGGAACCCCTTGTTGCGCACAGATGCCACGAACCCGCGCTGCTCGAGGTCGAGCATCGCCTCACGAACCGGGGTGGCCGAGACGGCGAACTGACTCGCGAGTGTTGGGACTGAGACGAGCGTCCCCGGGGCGAGCTCACCGGAGATGATGGCGGCCGACAAGGACTCGGAGATCCGATCCCGCAGACTCGCGACCTGCTCGACCTTCCGAATGGCTGACTCGGTCATGTCCCCTCGCTCTCACGACGATCGACAACCGATCGATACCTGGGTGATCCGGCAGTTGCGCAGAGTGTTCACCGTGGATCACTAGTATCCATGATATGTGCCATATTACGAGAGAAATTCGCACGATGGACTATCACACGGCCGGTGAGCCCTTTCGGATCGTGATCGAAGGCGGTCCTCAGATCGACGGCGAGACGGTCGCTGAACGACGCGTGCAGGCACAGAAGTCCTCCGAGATCGACTGCGTGCGAGCGCTGCTCTGCCGGGAACCCCGCGGGCATGCCGACATGTATGGGGCCTTCATCGTCCCGGCCGACGACGCCGGCGCGGACTTCGGCGCCCTGTTCTGGCACAACGACGGGTACTCCACAGCGTGCGGGCACGGCACCATCGCCTTGGGCGTATGGGCCGTGCAGACCGGTCGGGTCGACGCGGCAGCGGACGGAGTCACACCGGTCACCATCGACGTCCCCTCAGGGCGTGTGGTCGCACATGTGAGGCAGGACAAAGGCATCGTCACCGGAGTGGTCTTCGAGAACGTGGCGTCCTACCCAGTTGCCCGCTCCGTGGACGTGGACACCTCGGTTGGTCAGGTCTCTGTGGACGTCGCTTTTGGCGGGGCCCTGTATGCGTGCGTCGAGGCGTCCGAGCTTGGACTCGAGGTCACGCCGGAGAACACCGAACGGCTGACGGCGGTCGGACGGGAGATCAAGTGGGCCCTGAATGACAGCAAGGTGGCCCGCCATCTCGATGACGACCGGCTCAGCGGGATCTACGGCACCATCATCTTCGACGACCTCGGCGACAACCTGCACGGACCCCACCAGCGCAACGTCACCGTGTTCGCCGACGGGCGGATCGACCGCTCACCGTGCGGATCGGGGACGGCGGCCCGAATGGCCCTGCTGGCCGACTCTGGCCGGCTCGGCCCGGATCAGGTCCTCACCCACGACTCGATCATCGGGACACGCTTCATCGGGCGGGCACGCCCAGCTCGAGCCGGCGACGCCCGACACGCAATCATCCCGGAGGTTGAGGGGATGGCGTACAAGACCGGAGAGCACACCTTCACGCTCGATGCGACAGACCCGATCAAGACCGGGTTCCTGCTGCGATGACAGACGGCTCGCTGCCCTGGGTCTCGGCCGACGAGGTGTTCGCCCGGGTCAGCTTCGGCGCGGGCGTCCGGGCGGTGCAACGAGACCTCAGAGCCGGCCTCGACCCGGCCCACGACTTCAGCCGCAGCATCCTTGACCTTGCCCACGGGCAGCTGCTGGTCATGCCGACGCAGTCCCCCGAGTTCGTCGGGATCAAGCTGGCGACAGTGGCGCCGGGAAACCCGTCGCTCGGCAAGGCACGGATCCAGGGCGTCTACCTGCTGATGGATGCCGCGACGCTGAGCCCGATCGCGCTCATCGACGGCATCGCCCTCACGACGCTGCGGACCCCCGCGGTCTCTGCCGCCGTCGCCGACTTCCTGGCCCCCTCCCAGGTCGACCACCTGGTCGTGTTCGGGTCCGGGCCGCAGGCCTGGGGGCACATCGAGGCGATGAAGGCCATCCGGACGGTCGGGCGAGTGACGATCGTCGCCAGGGACCCCGGCCGCGCCGCCGCACTCGCCTCCCGGGTGAAGGCGAGCGGGGTGGATGCGAGGGTGGGTCACGCCGACGATGTGCGCGACGCCCAGGTGATCGTCTGCGCGACCACCGCCAGGACCCCCCTGTTCGACGGGACCCTGGTGCCCGATGACTCACTGTCGGTGGCCGTGGGATCCCATGAGGCCGACGCGCGGGAGCTGGACTCGGCGTTGATCGTTCGGGCGCAGGTCGTTGTCGAAGATGGCCCCGTCGCCCTCAGAGAGGCGGGCGATGTGCTCATCCCCGTGGGCGAGGGTGCCCTCGACCCCGCTTCGCTCGTCCCGATGCGCGACATCATCACCGAGTCCACCGACGTCGAGCACCATCGGCCGCGGGTGTTCAAGAGCTCCGGCATGTCATGGGAGGACCTGGTGATCGCCGCCGAGGTCTTCCGGGCGGGCTGACCCTGGAGCAGTCCTGCGGCGGCCTTCGGACGGAGTACGGCGGGGTCAGCGGGACTCGCGCTTGGCCCCAGACCCCCAGCTCTTTGACTGCCCCGCGATGCTGCGGTGCTGGGGGACCTGCCAGGGGTTGTCGTCGCGCAGAGGCTGCGGCAGGAGCTCCTGTGGCGCACCCTGGTAGGCGACGGGCCGCAGGAATCGGCCGATCGCTGCGGTGCCCACAGAGGTGCTGGTGTCGTTGGTGGTCGCGGGCCAGGGACCGCCGTGCTGCATCGCTGGTGTCACCGCCACGCCCGTCGGCCATCCGCCGAAGAGCACGCGGCCCGCGTGCCTGGTGATCCACTCGACGAGCACGCGTAGGGCGGGGGTGTCCTCGCCTGTGGCGGCATGCACCGTTCCGGTGAGATTGCCCTCGAAGAGCTGGTCGGCGAGCCCGGCGAGGTCTTCCTCGCGCTCGTACTCGACCACGACCGACAGGGGGCCGAACGCCTCTTCGAGCAGACGGTCGCGTTGCTGCCTCAGGACATCGGCTGTCACGCTCACCAGAGTTGGCGTCGCCCAGCCCTGACCCTCTGCGTCGAAACGCAGCTTTCCCTCGGCGATGACCTCGACGCCTGGGGTTGCGAGGATCGTGTCGCGGCGGTCTCCGTACGCAGTCGCGATGCCCGGGTAGAGGAGCCGGTGCTCGGACGCCGCCGTAGCCCGCTCCGCCAGCAGGTCACGCAGGCCGTGTCCGGCCGGCACGAAGAGGAAGCCAGGCTTCGTGCAGAGCTGACCGGCCGAGCCAGCGACGCTCGTGGCGAAGCCGTCCGCGATCTGCTCAGCGCGCTCGGCAAGACCTGCGCGGGTCACGAATACCGGGTTGACACTGCCAAGCTCCCCGTAGAACGGGATGGGTCCCGGCCGGGCAGCGGCAACATCGGCGAGACTTCGCCCCGCGAAGATGGAACCGGTGAAGCTTCCGGCCGCAATACGAGGGTCCTTCAGCAAGGCCACTCCAGCGGACCGCCCCAAGATCAGCTGAAGCGTTCCCGAGGGCGCGCCAGCGGCCTCGAGGGCTCCCGAGACCACCAGAGCCGTCTGCGCCGAGAGCCGCGGATGCCCGGAGTGGGCCTTCACGATCACGGGGCAGCCCGCCGCCAGCGCGGCGGCCGTGTCGCCGCCGGCAACCGAGAAGGCGAACGGGAAGTTGCTCGCCGCAAAGTTCAGGACCGGGCCCACAGGGATGCGGTAACGGCGCAGATCGGGACGCACACCGAGCGCGAACTCACCGTCGGCCTCGTCGATGCGCACATCGAGGTAGGACCCCTCGAGCACGACGTCGGCGAACAGGCGCAGCTGCACTGCGGTTCGGGTGAGCTCGCCGACCAGTCTGGCCTCGGTGAGCCCGGTCTCCACCATCGCGGTGGCGACCAGCTCGGACGTCGCACCGATGAGTGCATCGGCGGCCGCAACGAGAGCGGTGGCACGCTCGAGCGGGGTGGTGGCCGCCCAGACAGGGGCGACCTCAGCGGCGTGCGCCGCGATCTGCTCGAGCTGTTCGGGTGTTGTCTCGGACATCAGAGTGCTCCTGTTACCGGTCGATGAGGGTGGTCGCAGCGATGGGCCGGACCCTTAGAACTGGAATCCGCTCGGGAAGGGATCTGTCGGGTCGAGCAGGTACTGACTGATGCCGGTAACCCAGGCACGACCCGTGACCGTCGCCACGACGGCTGGACTGCCCGCGACAGTCGTCTCCTGGACCAACCGACCGGTGAACGTGGACCCGATGAAGGACTCGTTGACGAAGTCCTCGTTCAGACCGAGCTCGCCGCGTGCCCACAGCTCTGCCATCCGGGCAGAGGTCCCCGTCCCGCAGGGGGAGCGGTCGAACCAGCCGGGGTAGATCACCATGGCGTTCCGGGAGTGCTGCGCGGTCGAGCCCGGGGCGATGAACTCGACGCTGTGGCAGTGGTCGACGCCCTCGATCTCTGGGTGCCGTGGCGGGTCAGTCGCGTTGATCGCGTCCAGGATGGCAAGGCCAGCGGTCAGGATCTCGTGCTGGCTGCCGCGGTCATACTTCAGCCCGACAGCGTCAAGGTCGACCATCGCATAGAAGTTCCCTCCGAAGGCCAGGCTGTAGGGCACCGTGCCGTACCCGGGCACCTCGAGCATCACGTCGCGCCGAAGGCAGTAGGACGGGACGTTCTGGATGGTGACCGAGTCGGCGTGACCGTCGCTGACCGCCACCTGTGCGACCACGAGCCCGGCCGGAGTGTCCAGCCGGATCGTCGTGATCGGCTCGACGACCTCCACCATGCCGGTCTCGACGAGCACGGTTGCGACCCCGATCGTTCCGTGAACGCACATGGGCAGGCATCCGGACGCCTCGATGTAGACGACGCCCCAGTCAGCGTCGTCCCTCGTCGGCTCCTGCAGGATGGCGCCGCTCATGGCCGAGTGCCCGCGCGGCTCGTTCATCAGCAGCAGCCGGATGTGGTCCAGGTTCTCCATGAAGTACAGCCGCTTGTCGTTCATGGTCGCGCCGGGAATGGCCCCCACGCCACCGGTGACCACCCGGGTGGGCATCCCCTCGGTGTGGGAGTCGACAGCCGTGAACATCCGCTTCGCACGCATTACCCGATCCTCTCAAGCGCAGTCGTCGCCCATCGTTCCAGGACCCGGCTCGGACGGCCGCCCCTGGTGTGACCCACTACCTGTTGCGGGAGGCGAGGTAGTCGAGCGCCTTCTTCGTACCGGCCCGCACCGTGGCTTCCTGCTCTGCGCTGAGCGGCCCGCGTGGTGGGCGAGTGGGCCCACCGTAGCTCCCGCCGGCGATGTCGATGCTGAGCTTGATGGCCTGCACGAACTCCGTCTTGGAGTCCCAGCGGAACACCGTGACGAGCTGCGTGTACAGCTCGAGAGCCTCCGGGATCTTGTTCGCCTTCACCAGGTCGTAGATCTCGACCGCTTCGCGCGGGAAGGCGTTCGGGTATCCCGCAAACCAGCCATCTGCCCCGGCAACCAGCGCTTCGAACAGCAGGTCATCGGCACCGGCAATCACGTCGATGTCGCAGAGCTCCTTGATCTCGAGCACCCGACGGATGTCGCCAGAGAACTCCTTGACCGCGACGACCTCAGGGATCTCGGCAAGCTTTGCCACGATCTGCGGTGTCAGGTCGACCTTGGTGTCGAAGGGGTTGTTGTACGCCATGATCGGCAGGCCGACCTCGGCTACCCGCTTGTAGTGCTCGATCACCTCGGACTCGTTCGCCCGGTAGACGATAGGTGGCAGCAACAGCACCCCGTCAGCGCCGTCCTCCTTCGCGTACTGCGCCCACTGCTTGGCCTGATGCCAGCCGACGCCGTGCACCCCGGCGATCACGAGTCCCCGCCCGCCGACAGCCTCCACGGCGACCTGGACCACCTTTCGGCGCTCCTGGTCTGTCAGCGACGAGTACTCACCGAGCGACCCGTTCGGTCCGACACCGCGACAGCCGTTGGTGATCAGCCAGTCGCAGTGTGCGGCGAAGCGGTCGTAGTCGACGGCGAGCCCGGCCGGCGCCGACGAGTCCTCCTTGAACGCGAGGGCGGTGGCCACGATGACACCGCCGAGGTCGAACTCCTGCTTGGTCATTTCTTTCCTTTCATGGGTTCTGGAGGACGTAGAGGACCGCTGGGATCTGCGGCGAGCTCGCTGAGACGGATGGGCGATGCGATGGGCCGACGGTCGGTGGTCACACCGTCGATGAGGCCGCCCTCACCAGCAACCGTGGCGAGCAGCTCCTCGACCGAGCGCCCGCAGACACGGCCCTGGCAGCTGCCCAGGCCCGCCCGGGTGCTGAGCTTGAGTGCGCGCAGCGACCTCGACCCGCTGCTCTGCGCCGTCGCCCGGAGCGTTCCGTAGCTGACTTCCTCGCAGCGACAGACCGTGGTGTCGTCGGTGAGCACCTTCGGCCAGCCCGCCCGGATGCCGTGTGCCGCCTCGATCCGGGCGGCGAAGCCCTGGAAGCTGCGGCGACGTCGTACGGCGAGGCGCACCTGCGCGTCGGCGACCTGCCCGCCCGCCGCGATGTGGCCGGCGATGAGGCCCTCGGCCATGGCCAGGTCTGCGCCGCCGATGCCGGTGATCTCGCCGACTGCATAGACGCCGGTCACGCTGGTCTGCTGGCGTTCGTCGACCTGTACGAACCGGTCGGAGGTGAGCGCACAACCGGCCGAGATGGCCAGCTCGAGCCTCGGGGTGAAGCCGTGGCTGACGCAGAGCGCATCGACCTCGTAGGTCTGCTCGGTGCCGCTGATCGGGGTCCAGTCGGCGGTGACCGATGACAGGGTGACCGCCTCAACGCGGTCGGTTCCGTGGGCTGCGACGACCATGCGCCCGAGCCGGTAGGGGATCCGGTGCCTGACGTGGCCCGCCACGTACTCGGCCAGCTCGACGCTCTTGCCTGCGACCGGGACCAGCTGCCACGGCTTGGGCAGCCAGCCGCGCAGGAGGGCCGGCGCTCGGTTGGCCTCGAACACTCCCAGCACGTTCGAACCCACCCCGGTGAGCGAGGCGGCAACCGGGAGCAGGAACGGGCCGGCGCCAGCAACGACCACCCGCCGGCCCACGGCGAGGCGTTCCCCCTTGGCCATTGCCTGCGCTGCGCCGCCGGAGAACACGCCCGGCAGGTCCCAGCCGGGGAAGGGAAGAACACGGTCGTGGGCGCCGGTGGCCAGGATCATGGCGTCTGGGGCGAAGGCCAGCTTCTCGCGCCCGACGCCGTCGGGCTGGCCCACGACCACGTGCACGGTGCCGGGACCTTCAGGAGAGGTTTCAACCGCCCAGACCTGTGCGGAACGGAGCACCCGACATCCGCTGTCCGACTCGAGGGAGTCGCTCAGGGATCGGAAGGTATCCCACCCGTGGTGCAGGACCCGTTCGGCTCCGGACGGACGCGTCTCGGGCAGGTGGCGCCAGAACTGGCCGCCGAGCTGGTCGGAGGAGTCCAGAAGCGTGACGTATGCACCGCGCTCGCGCGCTGCCCTGGCGGCGGCGAGACCCGCGGGCCCGGCTCCGACCACAAGTACGTCCTTGGCGAGATCCCCGCTCATGTCTCTTCACCACCGGGCAGTCGGTCGTGCTGCGTGCACACGACATCGCCGTCCGCCGCCCGGCGCTGGCAGGCGCGAACGTCGCGCAGGCCGTTCACCTCAACCAGACAGTCGAAGCAGACGCCGATCCCGCAGAAGACCCCGCGGGGCCGCCCATGGGCCGAGGTTCGGCGAAAGCCAAGCGTGCCGCTGGCGAGGATGACTCCGGCGAGGCTTTGCCCGACCACCCCGCTGGTCGCAATACCGTCGACGCTGATGGTCAGGGGGGTCGGTGGTGCGGGTCTGATCGGGTCGTCACGGAACGGCATCAGGAAGGCAGACATGTCAGACCGCCGCTTCGAGATAGGGCGCAAGCGAAGCGCGCGCAGCGGAGTACGGCGCAGGGTCCACGTGTGTGGGACGGCCCAGCATCAGGTCGCGAACCATCTCGGCGGTGGCCAGGCTGAGGCCGATGCCGGCCCCCTCGTGCCCGGTCGCGTACCAGAGCCCAGGGGTCCGCGGGTCTTCGCCGATGATCGGCAAGTGGTCAGGCGTGAACGGCCGGAACCCGCCGTAGCTGCGCATCACGCTCGCTTCGGCGAGAAAGGGAAACAGGCGAACGGCCTTGGCTGCGATCTCGCGAAGGACGTCGACACGGAACCGTGAGTCGAAGCCCACCTGCTGGCGCGAAGAGCCGATCAGCACGGTGCCGGACCCGGTCGACTCCACAACGCTCGAGGTCTGCAGCTCACTGTCGTCCGAACCCACCGCGCCCACGTAGTCCGCGTCGTAGACCTTGTGGAAGATCCGGTGCCGCATCCTGGTGGTCACGAGCAGCTCACCTCGGCGCGGGCGAACGGGAAGACGCACCCCGAGCAGCCCGGCTACCTCGCCGGACCAGGGACCCGCGGCGACAAGCACCTTGCCGCGCAGCGCGCCCGCCGGGGTTCTGACGCCGACGAGAGAACCGGAGGAGTCGAGCAGCGGGCCGAGCACCGGCGTGTTCTCAAGCAGCTCGGCACCATGCAGCCGCGCCGACGCCATCAGTGCCTCCGTGGCAATCGCCGGCTGCACCTGCGCGTCCTCGGGGTAGTACACGGCGGCCTGGATCCGGGGAGTCAGGTCGGGCTCCAGCCGGAGTGCCTCGTAGGCATCGAGAACGCGGGCGTCGACCCCGGCAGCGCGCTGGCCGGCTGCGAAGTGCAGCAGCGACCCGGCTCCGGCCACGGTCGTCGCCACCACGAGGCCGCCCTTGGGGTCGAACTCGACCGAGGGAAACCTGTCACCGAGCTGTTCGCCCAGGTCGGTGACGGCGTCCCGCCACAGGGTCGCGGCGTACTGCGCGAGCACGAGCTCGTCACCCGGGCCCTTGTCGGATACGAGCAGGTTTCCCTCACACGCGGACGAGGTGCCACCGGCGGTTGTCCCACGGTCGACGACCCTCACCGCAACGCCGGATGAGGCAAGGGTTCGGGCGCAGGCAGCACCGATGATGCCGGCACCGACAATGATCACGTCGCTGGTCAAGGGGTCCCTCACCTGCCTTTCAATACTATGTTACATACTATCCTTAGCCGAGTCCCAGAAGTGGGATCCGTCCTCACCATCTCGACCTTCTGCGGCGCTGGTCAGAAACGAGCGGACCGCCTCCAGGAGCCCCGAGCTGGTCTGGCAGGATCCTGGCCAGGGCCTCGGGAGCCGTACAGCGACTCGCGCAATGCCCCCCCAAATGCCCTCGTCGATCACTGAGGTTGAGATGAATCTGTTGGGAAAGCCCATACGGGCCCTGTCCGGAAGCCAGACGACCAGGCGCGCCATGATGCGGTGGCCGGTTACCCGCGCCGTGGTGCAGAGATTCGTTGCCGGGGAGAAGACGTCATCGGCAGTGGAGGCGGTACGAAGCATTGGCGAGAACGGGCTTCATGCCACCCTGGACTACCTGGGTGAGGACACCACCGACGAGAAGGCCGCCACCGAGACCGTCGAGGAGTACCTCCGGCTGATCGAGGCGCTCGTCAAGGCCGGAGTGGCCGATGGGACCGAGGTGTCCGTCAAGCTCTCGGCCGTTGGCCTGTCGCTGGTCGGACCAGGCGGCGACCCGAAATACGGGCCTGACTTCGCGCAGCGTGCGGCGAGCCGGATCGCGGCCGCTGCCTACGGGGCCGGCGCCAGGATGACGTTGGACATGGAGGATCACAAGGCGGTTGACGCCACGCTGGACGTGCTCTTCGCGCTCCGGGAGCAGTACCCCGACATCGGGGTCGCCATCCAGGCGATGCTGAGACGGACACCGCAGGATCTGACCAGGCTGGTCGGTCCCGGATCGCGGGTCCGGCTGGTCAAGGGCGCGTATGACGAGCCCGCCTCGGTTGCGCACAGGGGAGCCAAGGAGATCACTGACGCCTACCTCAAGGCGCTGGCGACCTTGATGGGGGGAGAGGGATACCCGATGGTCGGCTCCCATGACCCCGTGGTGATCGAGGAGGCGATGCGGTTGGCCGAGGCCGCGGGCCGCAAGGACAGTGACTACGAGTTCCAGATGCTGTACGGCATCCGGACCGATGAGCAGGCGCGCCTGCACAAGCTTGGCATCGGCGTGCGGGTTTACGTGCCCTATGGCAGCGACTGGTACGGCTACTTCACCAGGCGCCTGGCAGAGCGCCCCGCGAACCTCCTGTTCTTCCTGCGGGCGCTGGCCTCCCGGTCGTAGCTGCGCTCAGGCCTGCCGAGACGCGCGGAGTGGACGGACGGCCTTGAGGGATCTGGTCGGCATAGTGCTTGCCGCAGGTGAGGGCCGGCGCCTGCGGCCGCTGACGG
>JBDTOA010000010.1:0-19042 GCA_039933475.1 Dermatophilaceae bacterium | reverse complement strand
TAGATCTTTGCCGCGGTGAACCCCTGCTCGAGATCCGCCAGGATGTCGTCGATGTACTCGATCCCGACCGCCAGGCGCACCAGGCCCGGAGTCACGCCGGACGACCGCTGGTCCTCAGGCGAGAGCTGGGAGTGGGTGGTGGAGGCCGGGTGGATGACCAGCGAGCGCACGTCGCCGATGTTGGCGACGTGGCTGTGCAGGGTCAGGGCCTGGACGAATCTCTTGCCGGCCTCCACCCCGCCCTTGATCTCGAAGGCGACGACTGCCCCTGCGCCTCGGGGGGCATATTTGTCCGCCAACGCCTTCCACGGGCTCGAGGCAAGCGACGCGTAGGCAACGGAGTCGACCTGCGAGTGCGCCTCCAGCCAGCTGGCGACCTTGACCGCGTTCTCGACGTGGCGCTCGATCCGCAACGACAACGTCTCGATCCCCTGCGAGATCAGGAAGGCGTTGAACGGCGAGACCGCCGCGCCCAGGTCACGCAGCAGCTGCACCCTTGCTTTGAGGATGAAGGCGAGGTTGGCGCCGAGAGGACTCCCGACCCCGAGGTCGCGGGCGAAGACCAGACCGTTGTAGCTCGGGTCTGGCTCGTTGAAGCCGGGGAATCTGGCCGGGTTCTTGGCGTAGTCGAAAGTCCCACCGTCGACGATCACGCCAGCGATGGAGGTGCCGTGGCCACCGAGGTACTTGGTCGCGGAGTGGACAACCACGTCCGCGCCCCACTCGAGCGGGCGGATGAGGTAGGGAGTCGCGACGGTGTTGTCGACGATGAGCGGAACGCCGACCTCGTGCGCGATACCGGAGACACCCTCGATGTCCAGAACATTCGCGGACGGGTTGCTGATCGTCTCGGCGTAGAAGGCCTTGGTGTTCGGCTTGACCGCTGCGCGCCACGACTCGAGGTCGTCCACGTCCTGCACGAACGTGGTCTCGATACCGAGCTTCTTGAGCGTGTACTTCAGCAGGTTGTACGTGCCGCCATACAGCTGAGGGCTGGCGACTATGTGATCCCCCACCTCGGCGACGTTGAGGATCGCAATCGTCTCCGCCGCCTGGCCCGAGGCCACGAGAAGGGCCCCAACGCCGCCTTCGAGAGAGGCGATGCGTTGTTCGACGGCATCCTGGGTCGGGTTCATGATGCGGGTGTAGATGTTGCCGAACTCCTTGAGCGCGAAAAGGTTCTCCGCGTGCTCGGAGTCTTTGAAAACGTACGACGTGGTCTGGTAGATGGGCAGTGCCCGAGCTCCTGTGGTCGGGTCCGGGGCCTGACCTGCGTGGATCTGGCGGGTCTCGAAGGACCAGCTGGCTGCGTTGTCACTCATCGTCTTGCCTTGCCTTTCAGTACCTTGGAAATGCGGGGATACCGGAAAGCACACCCGCGCTTGCGCGGCGCCCGTTGGCGCGTTGCCAGGTCTTCACCCGGGGCACCCCACCGCGGTGGAGGGTTGCCGGCCAGCGAGCCGGGGCTTGTCGCTGGCACTCGTGACCTTTGACAAGGGTAGGGCCGGTGGCCACGCCTTGGGAGGCCCATCTCTCAATCTGGACAGATACTTTTCTCGAGATGGCGCTCACCTGCCCCGACGGGACACGACTGCGCATGATGCGGGGACGGCATACGGTGTGAGCCGTGAGCACACCGCTGCGCCTGACCATTGACACGGACTCGGCGACCCCCCCGTTCGAACAGGTGCGGACGCAGATTGCGACGGCAGTCGCGGGCGGCCAGCTCGACGCTGGAACCAAGCTCCCGACCGTTCGGCGGCTCGCCGCCGATCTTGGCCTCGCGGCGAATACCGTCGCTCGGGCCTACCGCGAGCTCGAGGCGGATGCCGTGATCGCCACGTACGGCCGCCGCGGCACCTTTGTGCGAAGTGAGGTCGTGGACCAGCCCGCCGTTCGCTCCTCAGCAGGCGACAGTGCCAGAGCTGCGGCCACGGACTACGTCCACCTGGTCAGGAGGCTCGGCCTCAGCTCTCAGGAAGCCACGCGCCTCGTCCAGAATGCCTGGAACCAGGCCTAGCTCACAGCAACGTGTTGAGGGTGTGGATGGCCAGGCCGGCCAGCCCCCCGACGATCGTGCCGTTGATCCGGATGAACTGGAGATCGCGCCCCACATGCAGCTCGATGCGCTCAGCCGCCTCTTTGCCGTCCCAGCGGTCAACGGTCTGCGAGATGACCTTGGCGATCTCGTGGCCATAGGCGCTGACCACGAAGCCGATGGCGTCGGCAGCATGGCCGTCGACGCGATGACGGAGGTCCGGGTCCCCCACCAGTCGCTCACCGAGCTCCGTCAGGGCCCTGACCCCTCGACGCCTCAGCTGTCCGTCGGCATCGTCAAGGGCCCCGAGGATCGCGGCGCGGAGCGCATCCCAGATGCCGACCGCGGACGGACCGATCTGCGGATGCGTCATTACTCGCACCTTGAGCGCCTCCGCACGCGCCATCGTCTCGGGGTCGTGCTGCAGGTCGAGAGCGAGCTGGCCGAGCAGGTCGTCAAGTGCCAGTCGGGCCGCATGATTCGGGCGATCGCGAACATCTGCGACCCATGCGAGCGCCTCACGGTGCGCCCGCGTGACGACCTTCTCGTCGAGCCAGCCCGGTGACCACCACGGGGCTCGGGCGCCGACGATCGATGCGAACACGTCCTCGTTCGCGGAGAGCCACACATGGGCCTCGACCAGCGCAATGTCGACCAGGCCGTGGTGGGCGCCGTCGTGAACGACCGACTCCAGGAAGTGCCCGAGCAGGGGGCTCATCGGCTCGTGCACGAGCCGCGGCAGGAGCGACTGCTCGACAAAGCCGAGAACGTCCTCGTCCTTGATCGCCACCAGCGCGCGGCTCGTCGCCTTGGCCATCTCGGAGATCACCCGGGCGCTGTGCTGTTCCTGGCTGAGCCAGCGACCGACCCGGCGGCTGACGTCGGCTGCAACCACCCGTTCACGCGCAGCATCAGCAGTCAGGAAGTTTCCGGTCACGAACTCCTCAAGGCTCTGACCGAGGGCATCCTTGCGGTTGGGGATGATGGCTGTGTGCGGCACCGGGATGCCAAGCGGATGCCGGAACAGTGCGGTCACGGCGAACCAGTCCGCAAGTCCTCCGATCATGGCGGCTTCAGCAGTTGTGTTGACGTAACCCCAGGCACCGTCACGGTTTCGGGTCGCGATGAACACGACTGCAGCGAGCACCAGCAAGGACAACGCCACGGCTCGCATCCGTCGCAGGCCACGCCTGCGAGCCAGGTCTGCCGGCCCGAGCAGCATTGTCGTCATGGCCTAGATCCTGCCGGATGGACCCCGCTCGCGAGGGGTACCGACGAAGATCAGCTCCGGCTGACCAGCTCGGTCGGCTCGCTGGTGGCTGCGGCACCTTCCGACTCGCGGATGCCGTGCCGCTCCCACCACCGTCGAAGGGGGCCCGGGGCCCACCAGTTCACCCTCCCCAGCAGCCGCATCGTCGCTGGAACCAGCATGGCGCGCACGACGGTCGCGTCGATCAGGACGGCGACGAGCATGCCGATCCCGATCATCTTCATGATCACGATGCCGGAGGTGGCGAACCCACCGATCACCACGGCGAGCAGGAGCGCCGCGCTGGTGATGATGCGACCGCTGCGCTGCAGCCCGTTGGCCACGGCAGTTGTGTTGTCGCCGGTGAGGTCCCACTCCTCCCTGATCCGGGAGAGCAGGAACACCTCGTAGTCCATCGAGAGACCGAAGATGATGGCCAGCATCAGGATGGGCTGGGTGGCGTCCAGATATCCAGAAGAGGTGAAGCCGAGGGGCCCCGACAGATGACCGTCCTGGAAGATCCAGGTGACCACCCCGAACGAGGCGGTGAGCGAGAGCGCGTTCATCACGACCGCCTTGAGGGGCAGGACCACGGACCCGAAGGCGATGAACAACAGGACGAGCATGACTGCGACCACGAACAGGCCCATCCAGGGCAGGTGCGAGCCGATGGAGTCAATGAGGTCAACGGCACTGGCCGATGCGCCGCCGACCAGGGCGTGTGCACCGGCGCCGGGGTCAACCGAGCGCAGATCCCTGACCAGCTGCTGCGACTGTTCACTCTGGCTGTGGCCGGACCAGCTGACCTGGATCAGGCTCGCCGGACCCGCACCGGTTGGGCTGGTCGGCGCCTGGTCGATGACCTGCGCCGACTGGACCCCGGTGACCTTCGCGAGGCGGTCGACGTAGCCGCCGAGCTGGCTCTGGCTGGCCCCTTGCAGCACGATGTTGGCGCCGGTGGTCCCGCCGCCGAACTCGCGGGCGCCGAGATCTGCGGCGATCCGGCTCGGGGCGCTGACCGGCAGGACCCGCTCGTCCGTACTCCCCCACCGGGCTGAGAGGAACGGGACGCCCAGCGCCAGCAGGGCCAGGGTGATGACCAGCAGGTATGCCACGGGTCGCCGCATCACGCTGTGTGCCAGCCTCGCCCACGCGCCGGATGCCTCGGTGAGGTTGCCGGGGC
The DNA here is from genome assembly GCA_039933475.1 of Dermatophilaceae bacterium. Lineage (GTDB taxonomy): Bacteria > Actinomycetota > Actinomycetes > Actinomycetales > Dermatophilaceae > UBA4719. The sequence continues at coordinate 14,572 of JBDTOA010000010.1, read as the reverse complement.
TCGACGCAGGAGCAGCCGGGGTCTGGGCGCGGGCGCCTCGGCGCCACGGCATACGACCGGCTTCGATCCGCGGACCAAGGACGGCGAGCAGTGCCGGAAGGACGGTCAGAGCGGCCAGCATGGCGACCAGGACGGCGGCCACTCCGCCAAAGCCCATCGACCGCAGGAAGTTCTGGGGAAAGATCAGCAGCGACGCCAGCGAGGCGGCCACGATCAGGCCGGAGAACAGCACCGTGCGACCGGCCGTCGCCATGGTGGCCGCAATCGCCGCGTTGACGTGTTCACGCTCGGTGCCGGGATATTTGCCCAGCTCCTCGCGGAACCTGCTGACGACGAACAACGCGTAGTCGATGGCCAGACCCATCCCGATCAAGGTGATGATGTTGATCGAGAAGACTGAGACGTCCGTGACCATGGTGATCACGCGGACGAGGGCGAAGGCACCGAAGATGGCCACCCCACCGACGAAGGCGGGCATCAACGCGGACGTGACGCTGCCGAAGAACACCAGGCACAACAGGACCACGATCGGCATCGAGATTGCCTCGGCGCGGGTGATGTCCTGCGCGACACGGTGGTTCACGTCGCGGAATACGGCCCACTGGCCTCCGACTGTCGTGGTCAGGCCCTCGGCGCCCAGATGGGGGCTGACCCGGTCGTACAGGGCCGCCTTCTGATCCTGCGAGGTTCCGGTCAGGGCCAGGATGACCCGGGTCGAGTGCTGGTCCTTGCTGAGCAATGCGGGCGAAGGGGTCTGGTACCACGTCGTGACGCGCTGGATCGACCCTTTGGGGAGCCCGGTGATGACGTTGGACACGGCGCGGCGAAATGCCGGGTCGGTGGCCTTCATCGAGGTGCTGGAGTAGATGACAACGATGTCGGGGTCGTGGCTGGTGAAGGTCGCATGCTCGGCGATCAGGGACCGGGCCGACTCGCTCTCGGGGTCGTCGTAGCCCCCGTTGCTGAGGCTGCCGAAGACTCCGAGGCCAAAGACGGCGGCCGCAACGACCAGAAGAAGCCCGGCGACCAGGACTGTCCATGCGCGTCGGCCCACCAGCCGGCCCCAGCTCTGCATCATGCGACTTACCTTAGGAGCGCAGGCAAACCGGGCACACCCAACGCTCCTCCGGGCAGGTTCGTGTCGGTCGGGCGGTGGTGAGTCAGGCCCTGATCAGACTGACCCGCCAGGCCTCGGGTCCGCGCTCGAGGTAGTCAACGCTGAACCGCCCCGGCGAGCGCTCCTCCAGCTGGGCCAGCAGCGGCAGCGGGTCGTGAGGGGCAACGAGCACCAGACCGCCCCCGGTACCCAGCGAGTCCAACGCCCCGAAGATCGTGGCATGCCGGATGGCGGGTGGCACTGCCCGCGCGTCAAGCACAGGAAGGGCTCCGGCCTGATCCCGCTCACTACAGCCACACGTGCCGCCACATCCACCCTCGGCGCTCGGGCTGGTGTCCTTGTCATCGTCGTGGCGCCCGAGCAGGTCATGCATACCGTCGAGGACTGCTGCAAGTGACACCTCGCTCGACTGGGCCAGCAGCGGCAGGATCTGCTCGTTCTCCTTGGCGAGGTGCGAGTCGAACAGCGACCGAAGCGCCTGGGCGTTGGCCGCGGCGCGCACGGGCGAGGTCGCCCTGCTGATGGCGTCGACCAGCTCGACGAGATCGTGGTGTTCGGCAAGCATCGCGTCGACCAGCAGTCGTGCCTGCAGATCCTCCCTGGCCGCGGGATACATGCTCTGCTCCTCAGCCAGCGCGTGCGGGATCAGCTCGGCGTGGCACCAGCTGACCAGGGCTTCAGAGGCAGCGCCGGCGCCGCGCGGATCACCCCGCGACGCAGCATCGAGCAACGCCTCGACCTGGGCAGCCAGGGCCCCCGCCAGCTGTGCGTGGTGATCCTTGACCGCTTCGACCGCCTCGGCATCTGCGGCGCTGCTCGCGACAACGACTGTGTTCATGGTGCACTCCTCCGACTCAAAGGGGATGAGGGCCCCTGAGGCGTCCTCTGCCTCGCAACCAATGGCGAGACCTGTCTCATAGTTTATTACACGTTGTTCCGTGGTAAATACCGACCAGGCCAGTCGGCCGCAGGGTCGCGGTCCCCTACCGAGCCGCGGCCTTCGGAACTCACATCGGCAGGCACCTCCGGACGCGCCAGGCCCAGTCCGTCGAGCTAGTTGGGGCCGCACAGGAGTCGCCCAATCTCCGGACAGGTCTCGAGATACGGTTCCACGAAGACGGACAGGTCTTCGTCCGAGAGATGGTCGCGATGCGTGATCGCACAGGTCAGGAGACTGGCCAAGAGTGTGAGGCGATGACCGAAGGTCGCACCGAGTGAGGCAGCCGAAGCCAGAGTCGAGTCGTCCGGACACGGCGGCATCCCCGTTACCTGAACCACGACAGGCAGGCACAACGCAGCCGAGCTCACGGCCATACCGACCAGTCGGACAAAGAGGTCGGCGTAGGCATCACCGTGGCTGGTGGCCCTCACATCTGCAGACAGCGCAAGGTCGTGAGCGTTGAGCAGACCGGCCAGGACCGCGCCAGGGCACGAGGTGAAGATCGCATCGACCTGAGCAACGACGGACTGCTCCGCATGCCATCGAGGCCCCGGAGACATGCCAGTGTCGGAGGCTGCGGCCAACCATGGCCCGAGGCCCATGAGCAGGACATCCTCCGATGCGACATCGGCCACCATCTGAGTGGTCAGGGTGGCGGTCATCGCGAGGGTGAAGACCTCCAACAAGGAGAGAGTCGCGTCATGTCGACCCGACGCATCCTGCGGATCGAGGCCTTCGGTGAAGAGCTCGAGAGCCTGAGCGCAAGGAGCCGAAGGAGCCTCGATGACAAGCCACCTGGCCAGCCGGGACGACTCCTCACTGACGGACTCAAGGGCGGCAGCACGGCCGGATCCACGAGCGAGCGCAGCCGCCATCGCGACGGCGTGGCCCAGGGCGCCGATCCGGCGAGCGCAGAACGCCAGCTCGACGAAGCCTCGCATCTGCTCGGAACTGGACTGGGCGATGGCAATGGCTTGTGCATGGACCAGTGCCGTCAGCGGCCCGAACCGCTGTTTCGACGAGAATCTTGGCTTCTTGTACAGCTTCCATCCTGGCGGGACCCCGACCGGCGAGAGTCCTCGCGCCAGCACCGCAAAGTCCACCTTGGCTTGTGCCAGTGCCTCCCCGCCCAGGTCGCGAGCCTTCCCGGCGATGCCCCGATCCAGCGACCAAGGAATCGGCAGGACCGATGCTCCTCGCGCGATGCCGAACGCCTCGAGTGCGTTCCTGTCCCCCGGCGGATCCACCTCGAAGCGAACACGTGCCATACCGCCGTCGAAGCTGCGCTCGACCACCGACCCAGCGACGAGGTCGCCACGGAGCTGCAGGCCGGCGAACTCATTCAGCAGGGCCCCCAGATCTCGGCTGCTGAACTTCCAGTCGGGGGCTGGATCGTCGCCTCGGGTCGGCCGTGCCCAGAGATGGAGCTCGGGCAACCCCACGGAATGCATACCGATCGTGTAGGCGAAGTCACCTCCGCGGCCTTCGGGGTCGAAGACTGCCTGAACCTTCCAGAATGGCGTCTGCGGGCGGTGCGTGACGAATTGGGTGGACATGGGCTCTCCAGCGACTGTGAAGTGTTCGACCCTCGAACGGCACTCAATCACCAGACACTGACATCGCTGGCCGCATGCGCATTTGAGAGCGGTCCCCGCCATGCCGCATGCCTGGCTCGTGACCTGACTCATGCCTGACTTATGGTCCGGCGCCTCCCCGGCTGCGTCTTCCAACACGGGTGCCGGAGACTGGTGGGGCTCAAAGGCGGCTCAGACGACCGGCATCCCGCGCGGTAATCAGGCGCCCAAGACGAGAGGTAGCTGGAAGAAATGATTATGTGCGCTCCGGTGACAACTGACGGCATGATCGACCATGGCTGGGGCAGGGCCGAACGGGTCGCGCTGGCCGATGTGGTCAACGGCGAGATCGTGAGCTGGCAGGAGGTCGAGGTCGGCTGGAACCGGCTGCACGACGAGGGCACCTCTGGCTCGCATCACGCCCGCGTGGTCACGTTCTTGCGCGACCAGCACGTCGAGGCCGTCGTGGTTAACCACATGGGCGACGGCATGGTGCGCTCGCTGGCCACGATGGAGCTGCCGGTGCATATGGGGGCAGCCGGCGACGCCCGGACGGCAATTTTGTCCGCAGCCCAGTAGCTCTGACTGGCTGTGGTTCTGGCGGCCCCCATGCGCCAGAATCCAGCACCGGCATCGGTTTTGGCTCCCAGATGTGTTGTCAGTCCCCCAGGTGCAGAGGATAGTTGAATCGGCCCCGGCGGGGCGCCGGGGCCTCTACCAGGAAAGGGGCTCTGTCGTGTACGCACGATCCACCACATTCCACGCAAATCCGGGCTCGGTCGATGAGGGCATCAGCTTTGTCCGGGACCAGGTCCTACCAACCCTGACCGGCACGGACGGCTGTATCGGCCTGTCGATGATCTGCGACCGCGAGTCCGGGCGTTGTATCACCACCAGCGCCTGGTCGACACAGGACGCGATGGACAGAACCGAGCAGACGGTTCAGCCATTGCGCCAGAGGGGCACCGAGATCTTCGGAGGCCAGCCGACGGTCGATCGTTGGGAGATAGCCGTGGTTCACCGCCACGCCGCCGCGGGCGATGGCGCCAGCGTGCGTTGCACCTGGCTGAGCGTGGACGCCGAAGGGCTTGACCACGCCATCCAGACCTACCGGATGACGACCCTGCCCGTTCTAGAGGCGATGGACGGCTTCTGCAGCGCCAGCCTGATGGTCAACCGGGACACCGGCCGCGCGGTTTCCTCGGCGACGTTTGCCAACCGTGAGGCGATGGTGGGATCCCGCCAGGCAGCCGACGCGCTGCGCACCCGAACGGCCGCCGACATCAGTGCGACCGTCACGGATATCAACGAGTTCGAGCTCGCCCTCGCGCACCTGCACGTGCCAGAAATGGCCTAGATTCACCTCTTGACCGGGCGGTCAGTCAGGGTGAAACTGGAAATGCCCGGTCCGTCTTCGGAACGGCGGACCATTGCACGAAAGGTGTTGGTTCGCATGAGTAGGTGGACGCACCCACAGGGTCTGATCGCGCTTGTCGCGGGGATCTATGCGGCGCTTTCCCCGATATGGACAAACAACCCGACAGACTCCAACAAGGCCACCGCCACGATGATCACCCTTGGCGTCGTCGTCGCCCTCCTGGCGCTGTTCGACCTTGCCAGCCCGGGCAGGGTTGCTGTCGAGGGACTCATTGCACTGATGGGCCTGCTCTTCTTCGTATCGCCGTGGGTCATGAGCTTCAACCAGACGGCATACCGGCCGATGGCGTGGACCGCGTGGATCGTAGGCATCGTGGCGCTCGTCGCAGGCGCCGCGGACATGCAGATGACCCGCTCGGAGCAGGACGCGCATGGCATTGCCACCCACTAGAGAACTGGTCCACTGGTGAGCAGGAGGGAATTCGATGGCGCGGGTTCGCACGGCGTCAACCGGGCGGACCCGCGCCCTCGCCCCCGAAGGCTCCCCGAGCTCGCAGGATGACCCGAACAGCAACGCCCCTGCGATCAGTGAGGTTTCGGGCAGCAACGACACCCGGGAACGTATTCTTGATGCGGCCGAAGATCTTTTCGCTGCAGACGGTTTCGACGCGACCCCGACGTCGCGTATTGCCCGTCGAGCTGCAGTAGCCAAAGGCCTCCTTTTCTACTACTTCCCGCGCAAGACCGACCTGTTGCGCACCCTGTTCACCGAGCGGCTCCCCGCCCAGCCGTTGTCAAGCGTCGTGGGGATCGCGGTAAGTGGGGACCTGGCCGGCTCGCTGCTGCGCCTGGCGGACCGGATCGGCCTCACCCGTCACCACTCGCAGGTGCTCAGCGAGATCCTGTTCCGCGAGGCAAGCACGCATCCTTACGTGCGTGACCACATTGATGCCCTGCACAAGGCGCTGATGGATGTCACCGAGACGGTGCTGGACGCCGCTAGCCCGCGTCAGCTGGATCGCATGCGGCGCCGTGCGGCCGCGGGAACCTTCGTGGCCGTCCTGATGCACGAGGCAAACTTCCACCGGTTCGACGGCCCTCTGCCCGACCTGGGCGCGACTGCCGAGATCGTCTCCAGCGGACTGCTTGCCTAGCGGGTAGAGGCGGAACGAGGGGCTGGATGGTCCACGACCGCACAACCGCGCTCATGGCTTACCCAAGGCCTGACAAAGGCTTACCAACAGTCAGTGCTGACAGGGACGCGGGACGATGCTTCGTATCCCGCGTCCCCGGCAGCGATCAGGGTCGCCCTGGAGATCCGGCTTGAGATCCTGCTTCAGATCAAGGTGTCGGGTCGGCATACCTCCCACCGAAGATGTCGCTGTTGCCAAAGTTCGCGGGGCACGCTTTGACGACGTCAGGCGCCGGTGATGGAGTCGCCGTGTACAGCGAAGCCCGGTACCTGTTGATCGCCCCGCAGACCCCAGCGTTTCGTGCGTCGTTCCAGACGCCAACAACGGCATCGTTGGTGGCTGCGGCGTACACGTAGTCGCCCAGGAACTCAGCCGTCAAACCGTTCTGGCTGGTTCCGCGCGGGTCTCCGACGGCGCCACGGTGCAGGGTGCTCCAGCCCGTCGGCATACCTGCCGAGATGTTGGCGTGCAGCACCTCACCGACCAGACCACGCCCCATGGTCGTGTTGTTGCGGAACGGCGTGGTGAACGAGTTGTGGACCACGTAGAGGTCCGTGCCGTCGGGTGACGCTGCGGGAGCGGTGTAAACGGGTCGGTCACCAGCCTTTGTGGGCACCACCGCCGGCGTTGCCCAGCTGGCACCCCCGTCGCTCGACCGCGTGAGCAGGAGCTGCTCGTGGTTGAGCCCCTGTCCGCCGTCGGCCCACGTCATGAAGATCTCATTGGTGGCAACCGCTCCCGTGGGAGCACCGTTGGCGATGTCCACGCTCGGCCCGGCTGCGAGGTCCACCCGCGCACCTGCGACGCCGTCCATGACCGGACGACCCAGGACGGGGTCCAGCACGCCGGGCGAGACAACCGACGCGACAGTTGTCGGACCCGCCCAGTGCTTCCCGCCATCGATCGACTTGTACATCATCTGAACCGTGCTGCCGCCCCGGACGCCGATTCCGAAGACGTAAGCGTTGCCAGTGCTGTCCGTGCGAACAGTGCAGCCGTCCGCCTGCGCGTTGTTGGCGTTGTCAGTTGCAGGGCCAACCTGAGAGGTGGTCCAGGTCGTACCACCGTCCGAGGACCGGGCAACGGTCAGCGGCGTGGGGAGAGCGTTGCCACGACTGTTGCTCCGGAAGGACGCCCAGCAGACGTAGACGTTGCCGAAGAACCGGCTGGAGGCGGCGTTGTCGGCCCAGATCTGCTCCTTGTCGGAGAAGGTCGTCGAGGACTGCTTGGAGACGATGACCGGCGACTTCCAGGCCGCAGCCGTGCCGGCAGCCGCGGCTGCTACGTCATCGACCCGGGAGACGGCGATCGCCTCGAAGCCCTTGATCGTCTCGGTCGCGCGGGTGGTGCCGACGTTGGAGGTCAGGTTCGCGTAGTAGAGACGGGATCCGTTCGCGTACGAGAACGTGCCGTTGGCGTCGGGCCGCGGACCGAAGGCAAGCGCAGGGTCACCATCGGAGACGAGCCCTGCCTCGGCGTACCCGGGCACCGTGCCGATCGGTCCCTTGTGCGCGACACACGGGTCCGGCCCGAGGCAGTCGCGGGCGGTGAGACCGCTGTAGGTGGGCTGGGTCCAGGAGGACCCGCCGTCGAGCGAGAAGTAGATGCCCGACACGCCAACACCCGGGGTGAACGGGCAGGTTGTCAGGTTGCCCGCGGCGCAGGACTCCATGTCGATCTCTTCGTTGGATCCGCCTGCGACCACGTTGGGATGGGCGGCATCTATTGCCACGGCAGGCTCGTTCTGCTTGTTCTGGGAGAACGGCCCGGTGGGGCTGCCGACCGACACCCGGGTGTCGGTCGTAGCTGCCACGCTGACGGCGGCACCTGCTAGTGCCGTCGCCAGAGCGGCGAGCGAAGCGGTGATGAAGCGCGAACTGCCCATGTGACTCCTTCTGGATAAGCCGCGCGCCCAGGACCAGGTCTGGCCCGGACTGCGAAAACAACAGCCTGCACCTCTCCAGCCCGTGACGGAACCCACTTCCTCGGTGTACTTTCACTCGAGCGACTCAAACGCGAATTGCGCACGGACATAACAGTCTTCGTTTCATCCCATGCCAGGACAAAGGAGGATTCAATGCAGAAGATCAGCCCCTTCCTCTGGTTCGACGACCAGGCAGAAGAAGCCGCCAGCTTCTACGTTTCCATCTTCAAGAACTCCGCAATCCAGAGCGTCTCGCGATACGGCGAGGGTGCGCCGCGTCCCGCTGGCAGCGCCATGTCGGTGAGCTTCACCCTCGACGGCCTCGAGCTCCAGGCGCTGAACGGGGGGCCCGAGTTCGCCTTCACCGAGGCGATCTCGCTGTACGTCTCTGCCGAGACGCAGGACGAGATCGACGAGCTCTGGGAGAAGCTCACCAGTGGAGGTGGAGAAGAGAGCCAGTGCGGTTGGCTCAAGGACAGGTACGGGCTCTCCTGGCAGATCGTCCCGCCCGTCCTGGGCGAGCTCCTGGGTGGCCCCGACGCCGAAGCCTCCAGCCGGGCCTTGCAGGCGATGTTCACGATGACCAAGCTCGACATAGCCGCTCTGCGCGCGGCATACGACGGCAGTTAGGGAGCACCCGTGCAATCGCAGGCGATCCGCGGGTCCAGCCCGCATCAGGTAGGTGCACGATCGTGAGCGGGTTCACGCGAGGGTTCCTCGGTCGACACACGGCCGAACGCGACCCACGCCTACCCCCGGGCCAGTACGACGTTGGCAACGACTTCCCGGTGCTCAGCGCTGAGGTGACACCCCGCCTGGAGACCGAACGCTGGACCATGTCGGTCGACGGCTTGGTGGAAAGTCCGCGAATGTGGACCTGGGCCGGCCTGCACGAGCTGCCGGAGTCGGAGTTTGCCGGGGACATCCACTGCGTCACCAGCTGGTCGAAGCTCGACACCCGCTTCGCCGGGGTGAGTGTCGACATCCTGCTCGAGGCCGCAGAACCGTTGCCCGAGGCCACGCACGTCCTGGCCACGTCCACCACCGGGTACACGACGAACCTGCCGCTGGAGCACATTCGCGGCGGTCAGGCGTGGGTGGTGTGGGAGCACGAAGGCAAACCGCTGCCTCCAGAGCACGGCGGACCGCTGAGGCTGCTGGTCCCTCACCTCTACTTCTGGAAGAGCGCGAAGTGGGTAACCCAGCTGACCCTGCTCGACCACGACCAGCAGGGGTTCTGGGAGCGCAACGGCTATCACGACCTAGGAGACCCGTGGCATGAGCAGCGATATCAGGGCGACTGATCGCCGGGCGCCAGCCGGAGGATGGCGCCGCGCGACGGTCCGCGAGATCACCCACCCCACACCCAGGGGCGTCATGCTTCGCCTGGAGGTCGACGACCGCGTGGAGCACCTGGCGGGACAGCACTACGTCATGCGCCTGACTGCACCCGACGGTTACATCGCACAGCGCTCGTATTCCGTCGCCTCCCCGCCGTCCGACCCGCTGTGCGAGTTCTTCGTCGAAGAGCTGAACAACGGTGAGGTCTCGACCTATCTGGCTCAGGACCTCATGGTCGGCGATGTCCTCGAGATCCGCGGACCGATCGGCGGCTGGTTCGTCTGGGACGGGTCCTCCCCGGCCGTCGGGATAGCGGGCGGCACCGGTGTGGTCCCCTTGGTCTCGATGCTCCGGCAGGCCCAGTCCCTGGGGCGCGGAGACCTTCTCCCGCTCGTCGTATCCGCACGAACGATGGCCGAGCTGCCGTATGCCGAAGAGCTCATCGCCGCAGGCGCATTCGTCGCACTGACCCGCGAGACCGGCCCGGGCGGCAGACCTGCCGGACGCCTGAGCGCGGCCGAGATCGCATCACACGTGCTCCCCCGGTCCACCTGCTACGTCTGCGGATCGGCCAGCTTTGCCGAGGCCGTCAGCACCCAGCTCGTGGACGCCGGAGTCGATGCCGGCCTGATCAGGGTCGAACGTTTCGGGCCGAGCGGATGATGCCCTCCGGCCTTGGGTCCCTTCAAGGCTGGGTCTGGCCAATATCGCGTAGGAGGTCCTCGATCTCACCCACCAGCTTTACCGGCAGGCCCAGCTGCTGATCCTGGATCTGGGTCAAGGTGCCTCTGAGCCGGATGAGAATCTCGGGCGCTGATGTCCCGTCCTCGATCGCGTCGTCGATCTGCAGAGCCCAGTCAGGATGGCCGGCTTCCGAGAGCTCTTCCTGGATCAGGCGGGCGTCGCGGTAATAGTGGCCGTTCATGTGCCCATGATGTCCCACCTCGTGGACCTCAGACGGGTGACCCGGGGCCGCTGGCCCCCGGCGGCAGGACCGGGCTCCATGGAAGCAGGTCGTCCAGCACCATGCTGCTGGTGGACTGCCCATAGATCGACAGCCGGTCGAGCAGCGTCTCGAACGCCGGAATGTCCTCGACCGCGACGAGCAGCACCGAGCAGTCGTCACCGGTGACTCGGTGCATCGTCTGCACCTCGGGCCAGTCATGCACGGCAGGGTCCCTCAGGATGCACGTCGGTCCATAGCAGTGCATCCGCACGAGGGCCCGAACTCCCCTGCCGGCCCGGACCGGGTCGACGTGCGCGTGATAGCCGTCGATCACGCCGGTCTCCTGCAGCCGGCGCACGCGATCGGCGACAGCAGGTGGGGACAGGTTCACCCGCCGGGACAGCTCGTTGAACGAAAGCCGGGCGTCGCCCTGGAGCTCGGCCAGAATGCGCCAGTCGACCCGATCCACGAACTCTCCTTGCTGTCATGCCCGTTCAGCGGCGAACACCTTGCGTACAGAAGGTACAGGCCCCGATCCCGGCGCCAGAAGCCCTTCACGAAAGAGCAGTCTGCGGGCACGATCGAGGGCATGGACGCACCCACTTTCAACACCATCATCGAGCCCTTCCGGATCCACTCCGTGGAGCCCCTCCGGATGACCACACCGGAACAGCGAAAGGCGGCAATCGTCACGGCCGGCTACAACCTGTTCAAGGTGAACGCGCAGGACGTGCTGATCGACCTGCTGACCGACTCAGGAACCGGCGCCATGAGCCGCGACCAGTGGGCCGCGATACAGCACGGGGACGAGTCGTATGCCGGGTCGCCCTCCTTCTTCGTGTTCCGGGACGCCGTCCGTGAGCTGTTCCCGTTCGAGCACGTGCTGCCCACCCACCAGGGTCGGGCGGCCGAGAAGATCATCTTCAGCGTCCTCGGGGGCGCGGGGAAGATCGTGCCCAACAACACCCACTTCGACACCACCCGGGCCAACGTCGAGGCCTCGGGGGCAACGGCTGTCGACCTGGTTATCGCCGAAGGTCGCGACCCACAAGCCGTCCACCCGTTCAAGGGCAACATGGATATCGAGGCGCTGGAGGCGTTGCTGCGCGAGCGCGGGGACGACGTCCCGGTCGTGTTCATCACGATCACCAACAACAGCGGCGGCGGGCAGCCGGTCTCGCTGGCCAACCTGCACGCGGTCCGCGAGGTGTGCGACGCCTACGGCAAGAAGCTGTTCCTGGACGCCTGCCGCTTCGCCGAGAACGCCTGGTTCATCCACGAGCGCGAGCCCGGGCACGACGACCGTGACGTGGCCGACATCGTGCGCGAGATGGCCTCGCTGGCCGACGGCATGACGATGAGCGCCAAGAAGGACCCGATGGGCAACATCGGTGGATGGCTGGCGATGAACGACGACGAGCTGGCCCGCGAATGCCGCAACGTGCTGATCCTTACCGAGGGGTTCCCAACCTATGGCGGGTTGGCCGGCCGCGACCTCGAGGCGCTCGCCCAGGGGCTGAAGGAGGTCGTCAGCCACGACTACCTGCGCTACCGGATCCGCTCGACGGGATACCTCGGCGAGGCACTGGTGAAGGCCGGGGTCCCGGTGCTGACCCCGATCGGCGGACACGCCGTGTATCTGGACGCCCGCGCCCTGCTCCCCCACATCCCGCCGCTGGAGTACCCGGGCGAAGCGCTGTCGGTCGCCCTCTACGAAGCCGGGGGCGTGCGCAGCGTCGAGATCGGCACGGTGATGTTCGGCCGCCAGCCTGATGGCTCGGAGGTGCCTGCGGCCCTCGACCTGGTGCGGCTGGCCATCCCCCGGCGGACATACACGCAGAGTCACATCGACTACGTCATCGAGGTCTGTGAGCACGTCGCCCGACATGCCAGCGAGCTCACCGGATACCGGATCGTGGACGAGCCCCCGGCCTTGCGCCACTTCACGGCCACATTCGAGCCGATTGGTTAGCCGTTCGGCCGATCTTCCGTAGCCTGCCGAATCGTACGTTGTGACCAACTTCAGTAGCTGCCGTTGCTGGCAGCCACTCGGAGGGGGCAGGTCGGGACCGTTCTGCGATGCCGGCTCCGGCACGGATGGACGGTTGAAGGAGCTGACCCGATGCACCTGGTGCCCCGGCTTTCGGTCCTCGCCACGAGCGTCGCCTTCGGCGCCGCTGCAACCCTTGGCGCCAGCCCGGCGAGCGCCGCGAGCGCGACGTACTCACTGAGCTACACGACTCTCGGGAACGGCACGAAGGTCGTCGCGCGATGGAACCCGTGCCGGGCACACAGCTACAAGGTCAACCTGGTCTCGGTTCCGGTTGCGACCCGTCCGGCAGTGCTGGCAGAGACACAAGCCGCGATGCGGGTACTTGCCGCCAAGAGCGGGATGACCTTCACGTACAAGGGCTCAACAACCGAGGTGCCCCGACAGGGCAGCTATAGCACGCAGTCCGCCGACATCGTCATCGCCTACACGACGCCGGCGAAGACGAACTACTCCTTGTGGGGCAACACCCTTGGCATGGGCGGGTACGCAGGAGGCTGGCGCAGCTCGACCACCGGGACAACGACCATTTACACAGCCGGGCTGAACAAGGGGTACCTGGTGCTCGACACCCCGGACCTGCTTGCTCACCTCAAGCCAGGCTTCGGTCTTGGGCTTCGCCGCGGGAACCTGCTCCTTCACGAGCTTGCCCACGTCGTAGGCCTTGGCCATGTGAGCAATGCACGCCTGCTGATGAACCCCGCAATGACTTCGTACACGCCCAATGGGTACGCCGTAGGCGACGCCGCCGGGCTTGCGAGGGTTGGTCGTAGCGCCGGGTGTATCACCGGCTGGTAAAACCCAGCAGCCCTCCCCGCTTCGACCGGAGGTCTGCGCGGAGAGGGCTGCGGCCCGAGCCTTTAGGAAGCTCTGGGCTCTAGCTTGCGGCGGTGACCGAAGCCGAGGAACGCCAGGACCAGCAGAGCGGCTGCGCCGAAGAAGGAGACGATGCCGGCGATGGTTGCAATGGTGCCCATGGTGCCGAACGCGTAAGCGTTGAGCAGGAGGCCACGGAGAGTCTCACCCTGGAACGCGGTCTGTTTCAGACCGACCAGCTTTGCGTCATCGGGGGCTGCTTTCGCCGCCGAGGAGATCTCCGCGTAGGACTTGCCGCCAGTTGCCTCTTCGACGTGAACGGCGATGAAGTGGTCGGCGTACGCCTTGGCCTGTTTGCCGGTGGTGAGCTGCTGGCCGGCGTACTGGTTGAGGAACGGCCCGATCTTCGGGTCCGCAGTGGCCGGGCCGGCTGGCGGGAAGAAGATCTTCTGCTCGCTGAGCTGGGTCTTCACCTCGTTGCCAACGAAAGAGCCGGCCCAGGTGAGCAGGCCGCCGGCGACGAGCAGGACTGCTGCGAGTACCAGCCCTACGCTGATCAGCAATCCGTCGAGAGTCTTGCGCTCCATGTGTTGTCTACCTTCAGTTTGCTCGACGACCGTATGCCGCCAGTTTTGCTTTCGCGCACGCGATGGATCGCCCCGCCATTGTTGCCGGCCGATGTGGACGCGAAGGGCAAGCATAGTGAGGCTCGCCTAACTGGCTTGCCCCGGGCCTGCGACACGCCGCTGGGCCGAGTCGGGGCGCAGTCATTCAACGCCTCGACCCGGCCCAGCAGCTATCGGGGCGAGCTCAGAACTTGCCGGCCGCGGTGACCACATCCTCCTGGTGGATCGACGTCGGAACGAACTCGGCGCCGTAGAACCAGTGCACCGTCTGGACGTTGTTGCTGTCCGTCCAGAGGGCGTGGAACCGCCCGTCGGAGCCAACCGACAGATCGGTGTAGTCGCCGAAGAACCCGCCCCCGAACCCGTAACGCGTGTTGATCGGCTGCGTGCTCACCGTCTTGGTCGTGGTGAGATCGGTGACGACATAGTCGAGCCGGGTGTTGTGGATGTAGGGCCCGAGGGTGTCGCAGGTGATCCGACCAATGGGGGGCGCCTGTTCGGCCGCGCAGGTCTGCCACGGCGAGACGACGTCACCCCGGTACGAGCCGAGGTAGACGTGCCCGTCGGCACCCACGTCCACGGCCGGGAAGATATCCTCGACAGAACCGGTGGGCGTGGGTGCAGTGAGGGTGCCTCCACCGGGTTGGCTCACCGGGTATCCGACCGGC
>JBDTOA010000009.1:0-19650 GCA_039933475.1 Dermatophilaceae bacterium | reverse complement strand
TCCGGCGCCTCCAGCGTCGACAAACGAGGTAGGCGCAGAGGACCTGAGCGCAGATGACGATCCCGTACGTGGCCAACGAGACCATTTCAGTGTCTACAGGGACCGGGCTGGTATCGCCGCCGAACCGCAGCCCGGTCGGGAGGAACGTGAGGAACCCGGAGACGAGGACGTAACCGAGCACCGCGATCCGGGCCGGCCATCGGGACCGCGCGCGGGTGACCGCCCAGGCTTCGAGGGCGACCGCAGGCGGCAGTGCGACAACGAGGGAAGCGACGGCCAGCGCGGCCATGAGGTCTCCGAAGCCGGACCACCAGTCGTAGCGGGTGTCGATGCCGTAGAGGCGGGCATCGGTGCTGATTAACCAGGCGGGGAACGCCAGCGAAGCGACGAGGTGGGTCCAGCCCGGGAACCCGGCGACGCGAACTGACCTGCCGGACTGGGGTGTCATGGCAGATCGGTGAGGCGCGGCGGTGCCCGCCTTCTCGTCCATGGGCTCAGTATGCGGTCGGCCTCGGACCCAGCGCACGGCGGCGCGAAGGCAGGCGAGTCGGTTTGGTCATGCGGCTGATCGTGCTGGCCAGGCCTACGCAATTCAGGTGCCCGGAAGGAGGAACAACCAGGCGCACGGCGGTGAACACTCATGAGTGAGGCAAAGCTGGATCCGCGTCCTGGGACACCAGGCTGACCACCTCGCGGCACGTTCCCTGCCTTGGTCCCGATTGGGCCCTCACCTGCCGTTGACAGATGGCTTGCCTCGACCGGAGACTACTTCCGGGAGCCCGCCACCGAACCGAGGGGTACGCGTGCAAGACGACGGTGTTCCCGACCCTGACCTCTGCCAACCTACGGCCGCGTGTGGTTGGGCAGGTCGGGGTTCGGCCCACAGATGACCTCGGGAGGAATACGTGGCAATAACATCCATACCCACTTTGGGTACAACCGGAATCGACCTGTCGAGCTCTGCCCAGCTGCTGCGCACAGCGCGCCTTTTCGCATCTGACCCTGAGCTGTCAAGCTTGATAAACCCTGATGAACGAGAGTCACAATGGGTTGAGCTGGACTCCAGCCCTGAGCACCAGATCTGGCTCCTCTCCTGGCCCGCCGGGACTTACAACGGATGGCATGACCATGGCGACTCCGCCAGCGCTTTCCAGGTTGTGAGCGGCAGCCTCCTGGAAAAGACCTCCCACAACCAGCGGCGGGAGTTCCGGACCATCATGGCCGGCGAGGGCCGATCGCTTGAGCAGAACCAGATTCACGAGCTGGCCAATGTCAGGACCCACACTGCCCTGTCCGTGCACGTCTATGCCCCACGTCTGACCACGACTACGTGGTACGCGATCACCCCAACAGGGCTGCAGTCGAAGTCCGCGGTCGGATCAGGGTTCGACTGGTAGGCACCGGTCCGGTTTACCGGTTTACCCGGCGGCTCCAGGTCCCGGGCGCTGGGTGGGTGGCGCGAACAGGGCGTCCATGTCGCTGTACAGCGGTGGTGTCTTGCGGTTCGCCGCCCAGCCGGTGACTCCTGGGCAGGTGAGGTTGAAGTCCCGCACGTCATCGGTCCATTGGGTCAGCGTGGGCTTGCTGCCGGAGAAGCTTGCCACGGCGCACGATGCGGCGGCGCCGATCCGGCCCTTGTGGCCGACAGGCACCCAGGTGGGCACCCCTGGCATCGCCCGTCCGCCGGTGATCGCCTTCCAACCCTTGTCGTAGGAGTAGAGGCCAGCCCGTATGCCGGCGCCCTGGTAACGCGTCATGACGCCGTCGATGACGGCATTGTTCTGGGAGGCCCTGGTCGACCACGGCGACTTGGTCCTGGGCTCGACATCCACCCACACCATCGGGGACTGCAGGCCGACCCGGGCCATCGTGGCCAGGTTGAAATCGGCCTGCGCTGCGCCGACCCGACCTAGCCGCTCGGTCAGGGTTCCGCTGCCGCCCAGGCGGGCCAGCTGCTCGCTGGTCGGGTAGGTGATGATGGCGTAGGCGCTGATCCAGAGGGGACGGGCCTTGACCGAGGCGACCTGCTCGGCCAGGCACGGGTTAGGGCGGAACGAGCCGCCATCGGTCAGGCCCAGCACCGCGAACGAGGCGTTGTCCGGTGGGCCCGGAAGACCGTAGCCGCCGCCACCCTTCGGGCACTGGGGCCATGAGATGTCATTTCCGTACATGGTGGCGCCCGGCACCGGCGCCGGGCTGATCGCCGGCGCCAAGGCTCCTGAGGGCGAAACTGAGGACGCCGAGGCAGACAGGATCAACGCCAGGCTGGCGGCGACGGTTGTCAGCCGGCCTGCTCGCGCGGATAGCACCTGTTCCACTATGGGCACCCGCCCAGTTAACGTCATGTCCGCAAGTGGCCCAATGGCCCGCCCCGACGTACCTGGCTGAATGATGCCTCGTTTCTCCTGCCGTAGGCTCGGGGAGATGCCGACCAACGAGAAAGCCCACGACCAGCAAGACGACCAGCACGACGACGATCGGGACGAAGAGACCCAGGCCCAGCATGTCGCCCGTCGGGCGGAGCTGCTTCCCGAGGAGCTAGCGGCGGGAAGCGACAACCCGCAGGCTCAGGCGGAGGCCATCCTGGATGAGGCGGAAGAGCGAACTGAGCATCCCGAACGCGATGTCAGCCTGCCGGCAAGTCCTCCCACGTCGCAGACGGACCTGGACTGAGGGCATTCGCCGACCGAGCGGCTCGATCGGATCGCTGGTTTCGTGCGGCTAGGGGGCTAACGGGGACTCTTGTTGCGCCGAAACCACCGTTTCGGGCCAGAATCAGGTCACGTTCGGTGGTTTCGGCGCAACAAGCGGGGTCTGTCTGGTCGAGAGCGGGGTCAGGCGACCTTGCCGCGGATGCGCTCGGACCCGGCGATCTTGTACAGGGCCGTCAGCTCCAGGGGCTCGTTCGCGTGCTCCGGGAACGCCGCGGGCACAAGCTTCAGACGCTCTGGCGAGGCGGTGAGGTGCCAGCCGCCGTTGCAGTCGGAGCAGCGGTATGCACGGATCTCTCGCCTGCTGCAGGGCGCCTCGTTCAAGACGGCCTGGGAGCGGTTCCGGTTGGCCTGGCGCAGAGCGAGCTTGACGTCCTTGCGCTCGCCAAGACGCGCCTTGCCACTTGCCTTGCAGATCGGAAAGCGGTGAAAAGACATGGTCGCAACTCCTCACGGACAGGTCTTGTCCCGTCGCCTTGCACTCCAATCAACAGGTAGACCCTTGGAGGAACCTCCACACTCCCTGAGAATTGCCTGTGAACGTGCGTGATTAGCGGCTAACTTTCTCGCGTTTCGGTGGATGGCAGACGGGACGCAGTCGCCGGCCCGGGCAGCACCTGGGGGACTGGGTCCGCAGGATCCGGACCAGGACCACGATCCGGACCAGGACCTGGTGGTGCCCCGGGCCGGAGGGTGGTCCAGACGGTCCACGCAACGGCGACCATGGGCACCGCCACGACGGCGCCGATGACGCCGGCGAGCAAGGTGCCGCAGGCAACCGAGAGGGCAACCACGAGCGGGTGCAGGTTCACCGCGCGGCTCATCACCATCGGGTGAAGCAGGTGGCCCTCGATCTGGCCGATGACCACGATCAGACCAAGGACCAGCAGGGCGATGAGCGGCCCTCTCGCAGCAAGTGCCACCAGCGTGGCCACGCCCAGGGCGATGGGTGCCCCGATCAAGGGGATGAAGGCGGCGAAGAAGGTCAGCAGGGCCAGTGGCAGCGCCAAGGGCACCCGCAGGATCAGCAGGGCCACACAGACGAGGACGGCGTTGGTGGCGGCGATGATCACGATTCCCCGGGTGTAGCCGGCGAAGGTGGCCCAGCCCGCCCGGGCGGCCGCGTCCCAGCGGCGGCGGTCCCCGCCGGTCTGGGCGAGCATCCAGGTCCAGATCTGGTCCCCGGAGCTGAGGAAGAAGACCGAGCAGAACACGGCGAGAACGAAGCCGGTGAGGGCCTCGACCGCGACCCCGGCACCGCTGACTGCCCGCCCTGCCAGTGAGCCGCCGTTGTTGGTCACCCAGTCGCGAACCTGTTGGCTCACCTGGGTCAGGTTGAACGACCGCACCTGGAACGGGCCGTTCGCCAGGGATCGCTCGATGTCAGCCAGGCCGTCGCCGAACTGGGCTGAGAGGGTTGCCGACTGTCCGGCAACGGAGTTGGCGATGAAGGTGAACACGCCACCGAGCGCAACGATGGTCAGCAACAGCGCGAGGGCGACGGCCAGAGTGCGCGGCAGCGCCCTCGCCAACAGGTCGACAAGGGGACGCAACAGCGCGGCGATGACCAGCCCGGCGAATACAGCAACCGCAACGAGCGTGAGCTTGGCGAGGATGAAGAAGACCAGGTAGACGGCCACACCAAGCACGATCAGGCGCCACGCATAGGCCGCGGCCACCCGAAGGTCGTGCTGGACGACGGGATCGGCCGGCGGCCCCGGGGAGTCCGGGTGGTCCGGGGCTGGGTCGGACCCTGGGGCCGCCGGCCGACGAGTAGGGGCGCCGTCCGACGCGCTCATGTCAGTCCTCGAATGCGCGTCGCTGCCCCAGCTGAGCCTGATCAGGCGTTGACCCTGCCTCGTCCGGCGTAGAACGAGACGCCGACGGCGGCAAGAACAACCTGGATGGTGAGCTTGATCCAGTCGATGCCACTGGTGTCGCCGACGCCCAGGGCGTTGGCGATGAAGGTGCCGATAAGGGCGGCGATGATCCCGATGAGGATGGTGGCGAGCATCGAGATGTTCTGCCTGCCGCGCACGACCAAGCGACCGAGGGCACCGATGATGGCTCCGACGACGATCGCGCTGATGATCGCTGAAAGCATTGTCTTCTCCTTAGGTGGTGGTCAACACCTCAGTGATGCCCGAAACAACCAGGTCCAAACATCCACTTCCGACGACAGGCTTCTGCGACCCCGCCTTTGCTCAGCCCTCACGGCCCTAGAGCCCTACGAGGCCATGAACATCTCGACATCGGCTTCAACGTTGGTGATGCCGGCAATCCCGAAGCTGTCGACCAGGACCTTGGTCACATTGGGGGACAAGAAGCCCGGGAGTGTTGGTCCCAGGTGAATGTCCTTCACGCCCAGATACAAGAGGGAGAGCAGCACGATGACCGCTTTCTGCTCGTACCAAGAGATGTTGTAGGAGATCGGAAGCTCGTTGATGTCCTCAAGGCCAAGGACCTCTTTGAGCTTCAAGGCAATGACAACCAGCGAGTACGAGTCGTTGCACTGTCCGGCGTCGAGAACTCTCGGAATACCGCCGATGTCTCCAAGGTCCAGCTTGTTGTACCGGTATTTGGCGCACCCCGCCGTCAGAATCACCGTGTCCTCGGGGAGCCCCTCGGCAAAGCCGGTGTAGTAGCTGCGGTTCCTGGCCCGGCCATCACACCCGGCCATGACGAAGAAGCGCTTGATGGCACCGGTCTGCACGGCCTCGACGACCTTGTCCGCGAGCGCGATCACCTGATGATGGGCGAACCCTCCGACCAGCTCGCCGGTCTCGATCTCTGTGGGTGCCGGGAACGTCTTGGCATGCTCGATGAGTGCGGAGAAGTCCTTGGGCTTGCCGGCGACCCGGTCCGCGATGTGCTTAACCCCTTGGAAGCCGACGACCCCAGTCGTGTAGAGACGGTCGATGTAGGAGTCCTTCGGCGGCACGAGACAGTTTGTGGTCAGGAAGACTGCCCCGTTGAAGGAGTCGAACTCCTGAGCCTGCTGGTGCCACGCATTTCCGTAGTTGCCGACGAAGTTGTCGTACTTCTTGAACGCGGGGTAGTAGTGAGCCGGGAGCATCTCCCCGTGTGAGTAAACGTCGACGCCGGTTCCCTGGGTCTGGATGAGCAGCTCTTCGAGGTCGAGCAGGTCGTGGCCACTGACGAGAATGGCGGGGTTCGCACGTACCCCGATGTTTACCGTCGTGAGCTCAGGGTCGCCGTATGACGTGGTGTTTGCCTTGTCCAGAAGGGCCATCACGTCGACACCGAACTTGCCGGCTTCCAGGACCAGGGGAATGAGGTCGCTCACCGCGAGCCCGTTGTCCAGCGTTGCGGCCAGGCCCTTTTCGATGAATGCGAAGATGTCCTCTTCCTCAAACTCGAGAGCGTGAGCATGCTCGGCATACGCGGCAATGCCCTTCAAGCCATAGGTGAGCAGCTCTCGCAGTGAGCGGACATCTTCGTCCTCCGTGGTCAAGACTCCTACGAGAGCCGACTTCGCCGCGAATTGTTCAGGTGATGCGATCCAGGTGGCTGCGTCGGAAAGGTCGGCCGGGATGGCGCCGCCTGAGCGAATGATGTCCTGCCTCAGGTCTTCACGCAGGGTGAGGCCGACCTCGATGCGGCCCACAAAATAGTCGCTGTCGAAGTTGGCGTTGGTGATCGTGCTGAACAGCCCAGCCATGATGAACTCGTTGATGTCCTTGCGGACGATTCCGAGCCCCCGCGCCTGAACAGCATGGATCGCGATCCCCTTGAGGGTGTAGATCAGGAGATCCTGCAGGTGGGCGACGTCCTCGGTCTTTCCGCACACTCCCTTGGTGGTGCAGCCGATTCCTTTGGTTGTCGCGGTTGTCGCGGTTGTCGCGGCTGTCGCGGCTGTCGCGGCTGTCGCGGCTGTCGCGGTTGTCTCTTGGCATTGGTAACAAAACATGCTCACTGGTACTTCACCTGCGTTTCTGTTCAACGTGACCCGGTTCTGGGGCCACCTGGGCCGGGTGGCCTCGAGAGTCGCTGGTCAAGGCCAAGGGGTTGCGATGGATACGAACGTTTTTACCAGCAAAAGTGTGTAAACTCCAAGAATCGGACATGTAAGACATCTCACGTGTGCGGGGCCAGAGGTAAGGTTCGCGGTGTCCCCTGTTCTTACTGCGTCGATCGGGAAAACCACTGTGGCCACCTCACCATCGGGTCGGGCCGGCCTGAGCCACCACCAGGTGCTGGCCAGCGCCAGCCGGGTCGCGGTTCTCGAGCTGCTGCGCGTGAGCGCCCAGCCGCTGGGTGTGGGAGAGGTCTGCGCGCACGTCGGGCTGCACCAGAACACCGTGCGGACCCACCTCGACCTGTTGGTGGACGCCGGGTATGCCGTACGGCGTACCGAGGCTCCCAAGGGACCGGGCCGCCCCCGGGTGGTCTACGAGGCGACGTCCGCGCCCGAGGGCGAAAGAAACTACCGGCTGCTGGCCGAGATGCTGGCCCAGCACCTGGTGGCCTCCAGCGAGCACCCGGGTGAGGTAGCCGTCAATGCCGGACGGAGCTGGGCCGGGCTGAGGGGCCAACCGAGATCCAGCAAGCTCGAGGATGCCCAAGGGAGTCCCATCAGCGCGGACGAGGCCATCACGGCCGTCGTGAGGATGCTCGGCGACATCGGTTTCGCGCCCGAGGTCAATGCCGACGGCACCGCCATCAACCTGCGCCGATGCCCCTTCCGCGAGCTGGCCGAGAGCTACCCGGACGTCGTGTGCGGCGCTCACATGGGAATGGTCCAGGGCGCCCTGGCCGAGCTGGGTGCGCCGGTCACCGCCACCCGTCTGCTTCCTTTCGTCCAGCCTGACCTGTGCATCATCAGCCTGGCCCGGTAGGCGGCAGACGAAACGCAGGTCGGTCGGCCCCGGTGCCTGCTGCCCCGTGGTAGGACTCAGTCATCACCTTTGCGCATGCTGCGCCCTGAGCTGGAGGACTCGTGACCACGATGACGGAACACCCTGATGTCTGGTCCACACCACTTACCCCGTTGGCCTTCCTTCGCCGTGCCGCGGAGGTGTTCCCCGACAACGAGGCCGTCGTCTACGGCGAGCGGCGAATGAGCTACACGCAGCTGGCCGCAGAGGTGACGCGCGTCGCGAACGCACTGAAGGCCTGCGGTGTCAGCCCGGGGGACCGAGTGGCCTACCTGCTGCCGAACATCCCCGAGATGCTCGTCGCCCACTTCGCCGTACCGCTGGCAGGGGGCGTCCTGGTCGCGATCAACACCCGGCTGGCGCCACCTGAGGTTCACTACATCCTTGCGCACTCCGGTGCGACCGTGCTGGTCGTGGACTCTGCACTTCACCGCCTGGTCAAGTCCGTTCTGGCGGATCTGCCCGAGCTGCGGCAGGTCGTAACCGTCGTTGATCCGGTAAGTGGAGCGGAGCCATTGCCCGAGGTGCAGGGAATGAGCTACGCCGAGCTGTGCGCCATGGGCAACGACGAACCGCTGCCGTGGGTGGTGCAGGACGAGCGCTCGACGATCTCCATCAACTACACCTCAGGTACCACGGGCCGGCCCAAGGGCGTCATGTACCACCACCGCGGCGCGTACCTGAACTCGCTGGCCGAGATCATCCACTCTCGCTTCGGATCACGGACCCGCTACCTGTGGACCCTGCCCATGTTCCACTGCAACGGCTGGTGCACTGCCTGGGCGATCACCGCGATCGGCGGAACCCACGTCTGCCTGCGGGCTGTGGACGCCGACCTGATCTGGGACCTGTTCGACAAGGAAGGTGTCACCCACCTGAACGGCTCCCCGACCGTGCTCGTCTCCATCGCCAACTCGCCGCGGGTGCACCACCTCGACCACGAGCTCGTCGTGACCACGGCGGGCGCTCCGCCCAGCCCGACGGTGATCTCGACCATGGACGCGATCGGCGCCACGGTCGTGCACGTCTACGGCCTCACCGAGACCTACGGGCCGTACACGATCTGTGAGCCGCAGATCGGCTGGGATGACCTCGACGTCGCGGCGCGCAGCAAGCTCCTCTCCCGCCAAGGTGTGGGAATGATCGTCACGGACGGAGTGCGTGTCGTGGACGAGCAGATGGATGACGTCCCCCGCGACGGCGAGACGCTGGGTGAGGTCGTCATGCGCGGCAACAACGTGATGAAGGGGTACTTTGCCGACCCCGACGCCACGGCGGATGCCTTCCGCGGTGGCTGGTTCCACTCCGGCGACCTGGGGGTCTGGCACCCCGACGGCTACCTGGAGCTGCGGGACCGGGCCAAGGACATCATCATCTCGGGTGGAGAGAACATCTCCACGATCGAGGTCGAGGCAGCCATCGACTCTTACCCGGGCGTGCTCGAGGTCGCAGTGGTCAGCCATCCTGACGCGAAGTGGGGGGAGCGGCCCAAAGCGTTCGTGGTGCTGAAGCCCGGAGCGACCCCGACAGCCGCGCAGCTCATCGAGCACGTCCGAACGCAGATCGCCCACTACAAGGCGCCTGACCTGATCGAGTTCGTCGAGTCGCTGCCCAAGACTGCGACCGGGAAGATCCGCAAGGTTGAGCTTCGCGAGGCCGAGTGGGCCGGCTATGACAGCCGGGTGCAGGGCTGAGCGCCGGGGCTCACCGGCCCAAGATCCGGTTCTGGACCTCAACCGCCACTCTGGTTGGTTTCGGCAGGGGCGGCGGTCACGTCGGCGAGGGTGTCGGTGATCGTGGCTTCGGCCGTCGTCTTGTCGACGCCCAGACCCGCGAGCACGCCGGTGCCGTCCTCGAGCTCCAGCAGCGCCAGCAGGATGTGTTCGGTCCCGATGTAGTTGTGGCCCATCCGCAGGGCCTCCCGGAAGGTGAGCTCGAGCGCCTTCTTGGCATGCGGGTCGAAGGGGATGAGCGCGGGCACCTCGCCCGCCGCCGGCGGCAGGGTCGCGGTCGCCGTCCGACGCACCACGTCCAGCGGCACACCTTGGGCGACGATGGCCACCGCGGCTAACGAATCCGGCTCACTCAGCAGGCCAAGCACCAGATGCCCCAGACAGATCTTGTCGTTTCCTGCCGCCCGGGCTTCGGCCTGCGCCGCCATCACGACGTTCCTCGCGCGCTTGGTGAAGCGGCTGAATCCCTGGCTGGGGTCGAGGTCCGACGGTCCGCCCGGGCCCTTCGCAACGAAACGCTTCTGGGCTGCTTGCTTGGTGACCCCCATGCTCCTTCCGATCTCCGTCCAGGACGCACCAGACCGCCGCGCCTGGTCGACGAAGTGGCCGATCAGGTGGTCAGCCACATCGCCGAGGTGATCCGCGGCGATCACCGCGTCGGAAAGCTGGTCGAGAACCTCGGAGTGCACCTTCGTGATGGCCTCGATCAGGTCATCGAGCCGGACAGTACTGGTCACGGGGACTGGTGTCGTCATGCGTCAACCTTAGGTTGACGAGGGTCAATCGTCAACCCCAAGTTGACGCCCGTTGTCCATGGACTGGGGCGTCTCGTGGGGGACTGCCGGATCTGTCGTCAACGGGACTAGGCAACACCTGTGGTGGGCAGTGGGCGTGGGGAGATCGGCCCCCAACGGACCTCAGAGCCATCAAACGAGGACCTCGTCGTCACCTCGTCGGCCGGCCTTTCGCCTGAGAAGGTTGTCCCCTCGAAACTGGTGTGCTTCCCCGTGAACCGGGCCATGTCGAAGCTGGTGGCTTTGCCGCAGAACGTCGCGCCGTCGAACCTCGTGACCGCTCCTGAGAACGATGCTCCCTCGAAGCCGGTCTTCTGGGCCGAGAAGGTCACGAGGTCGAAGCCGGTGTACCCGCTGGAGAACGTCGCGAGGTTGAAGTTGGTGTACCACCCGGAAAAGGTCGCCCTGTCGAAGACCGTGTACGCCCCGCCGAACCTCGCACCGTCGAAGATGGTGTCCCATCCGGCGAAGGCTGCCCCGGCGAAGAAGGTGTAGGCGCCGGAGAACGTCGCCCCGTCGAACCTTGCTACGCCTCCGGAGAACGTCGCCCCGTCGAACCGGGTGACCTCGCCGGAGAAGGTCGCCCTGGCAAACCTGGTGACCCCGCCAGAGAAGGTCGCCCTGGCAAAGCTGGTGCGCGCACCCGAGAACGTCACGTCGGCGAAGTCTGCGTCATACAAGACGGCGCCGGTGAAGTCGAAGTCGAGGCGGGCCCAGCTGAGCTCGGACTCGTCGCGCAGGTGCGCGGTGATCGTCGCGACGATGGCGTTCCGGATGTCGCTCTCGCTGAAACCCGTCGCATACCTGGGCGCCGCCCGGAGGTACGTGCAGAGGACGTCGATGCACTGCTGACGCTCAACGGGCCAGTCGTCGGCAAGACGGGACATCGTCGCGACACCAGCGAGTCGAACCGTGGCCAGCTCGTCGCTGAGCTGCAGGGAAGCCGCGTCGTATCGCAGGATGAGCTCTTCTGGGCTCGTTCCGAGTGGTACTTCTTCGACGATCGGGCGCCGGCGGAAGAACCCGATCAGCGCCTTCCAAAGGCGCGCTACCTGCGTGCTCAACACATGGACGGCCTGCCTGACCCATAGGCGCGAAGCTGCTCCAACCCCGATCGGGGCCGGGCGCGGCTTGCGCGATCCATGAAGCAGGGCCAGTGTCACTGTCCCACTATGTCCCATCCGAGACCTTTGCGTTGGGCTGTTGGGCAAGTGGCACCGACCATGGTTACCAGTCTGGTTGGGCGCTTTCGGCCCGGTGCTCAGACGTTCCTGGTTGCCTTGGCGGGTGTGGTGTCCTTGGGCGCCTGCGCGTGCCTGTGGGCCTTGTGCGCCTTGGGTGCCTTGGCTTTCTGGCCGTTTCTGGTCTCATGCTCGGACGCCTCAAGGGCGCGGTCCCGTTGACGTTGCGGGAGCACTTTGACCAGGTTTGCGGGTTTCGGAGCGCTGGCTACCGTCGCCACGGTGTAGGTCGAGAACACGGACACCACCTGCATCGCGCTCTCGGTCCGGGGGGTGCGCAGCACGGCGGAGACCAACGTCACACCCTGATGGGGCACGCCAGCCGTCGAAGGAGCATGAACCGCAGCGGCGGCCACCGAGGCTTCGGGGTGGGACATGGCTGTAACGTCGCCAGCTTTTGTGGCGGACGGGTTGGTGTTGGCCGGTCGCGTCTCGCCGAACGCGAAGAACGGGAACGTGCTGCTTGGCGTTAGGGGCATGCCCATGATGCGCCCGGTGTCGTGCCCTGACGGACCGGCGACCATGCCCATCTGGAAGGTCCCGATCAGGGTTGCGCTCAGAAGCGTCGCTGTCCCCAGAGACGCGACCGCGAAGGTTCGCGGGAAGTGCGCGACAGGACGGGGCGGGACGACCACCTCCCGAAAACCACTCGATCGGCCCATCAAGTCCCGTATCCGCATAAATACTGACTTTAGACGCGTTCTGGACTCCCCGTGGCGCTTTGCGGATATTCAGCGGGCCGCCAGCAGGAATGATGCTCTGCCCTGCAGGTCCGCTCCCAGTCTCAGCTGAGCTGAGCGATTCCCGATTCGGGGGCGGGCGCAGCAAAGACAAGCTGTGCGGTGACGTCGTGGCTGCCGACGATGGCCACGATAGCCCTCTGGTACTGCTCCAGCTGCGGCGCATAGTAGGCCTCCTTGGCGGCAATATCGTCAGCTGAGCCAACCCGGTCGGTCTTGTAGTCGACCACCACCAACCCCCCGCCTGCGGGCTCGGCCAGCAGGTCGATGTACCCCTCGAGGTAGCGGTCGCCGTCGCGGACGATGAGATAAACCTCACGCCAGGCCCGGCCCGACTGCCCGGCCCGACGGACCACCTCAGTGTTCAACGCGGTGCCTGCCCGGCCCGCGACGTCCTGGACCAGCGCAGGGATCTCCGACTCCGCGCAGGCCAGCTCGGCGAGGCGGATGATCTCTTCCTTGCTGGGGTTCGCCAGGTCCACCAGCTCGAGCACTCTGTGGACCGCGGTCCCGATGGCAGCGCCCTTGCTCGACCCGCGGCGTGGGTAACTCGCCTTGACCTCGGTCGTATCGACCTCAGCTGCTTTGACCTCAGCCGCTTTCATCTCAGCAGCCTTGACCAAGGCGGTCGGGCTCGTTGCCACCCGTGCCGCCACCGCATCGAGCAGGGCATCGCGCTCGCTCGTGAACGCCTCGCGGCCGGGTAACGTGCTCTTCCCGGATGCTGAGCTGTCGGTCTGCCCAGGCGCCAGGACAGCGGAGGCGGGCAGCTGATCCACCTCTGCCAGACCGCTGGTCGCCAACAGCTCCCACACTTTCTGGGCATGTGAGTGCAGACCCTTGTTCGGCGGCTTGTGATAGCAACCGAGCACCAGATAGTCCATGGCCCGGGTCAGCGCGACGTACAGCAGTCGAGTCGACTCCAGCTTCGACTCCTTGTCGTCCAGCTTGTTGGCATCGGCGTAGCCGCTGGTCTCAAGTGCTCCCGCCTTCAGCCGGATCTGGGGGGCCCCGTCGAGGTCCCAGACGAGATTCGACGGTCGCCCGCCCACGGAGGCCAGCCCGGCCACGATGGTGATCGGGAACTCCAGCCCCTTCGACCCGTGAACCGTGAGGATGCGCACGGCGTCGTCGTCGGGCTCGGGCGCGACGGTCTCAAGCACGTCCGCCTCGTTCTCGATCTGGCGCACGGCCCAGTCCACGAAACCGCCAAGTCCAGACCCGCCGGCATCGCACCACGCCCGCGACTGGTCGACGACAAACCTCATCCGGCGCCAGTGGTCGCGAGGACGTCTCGTGGTCGCGGTCAGCTCGATGAGTCGGAGCTCGCGTACGACTGACCCGACGAGCTCGTTGACAGGCATCCACCAGCGAGCCTCATGCCAGCGACGCAGCTCCGAAAGCCCTTCAGCGACAGGATGATTCGGCGGAAGAGACTCTGGCGCCTTGGCCATGTAGTTCCAACGCCCACCGGCAGCGCGCCACTGCACGAGCGCGGTGTCCGTGCAGGCGAGTCCCGGGTGACGCAGGGCCGCAAGGACCGCGACCTCGTCGGAGGGGGTGTCGATGGCCTGAAGCATCGTCACGAGGTCGCCGACCGCATCCGTGGCCCAGACGAGCGACCGGCTCTCCACGCGATACGGCACCTCGCGTGCTTGCAGAGCGCGTTCGAGGGAGCCCAGCGAGGTGCGGGTGGGCAGCAGGATCGCGACGTCGCTGTAGGAGGCCTTGCGTGGCACCCTGGCGCCAACCATCCAGCCCTCTGCCTTGGCACGCACGATGAGGTCGGCGATGTGTGCCGACTCGGACATGCGGATCGTGGTCATGTCTTTGTCCTGGGGCCCGCCGAGCAGCCGCACCGGCGGGGACGCCTTCGACTCGTGGCCGCCTTTCGCCGGCTGGCACTTCCGGAACTCCTGCAGGGGCGTGTAGTCGATGCCAGAGGTGCCGTCCGCGCCGATGAGGGACGCAAAGACCGTATTCGCGGCCGCGATGACCCCGGGGACGCTGCGGAAGTTGACGGACAACGCCGTCTGCCCCGCGCTATATCGGTCACCCACCGCGCGGAACGTCTCGATGTCGGCCCGGCGGAAGCGGAAGATCGACTGCTTTGCGTCACCGACGAAGAACAGCCTGCCCTCCTCGACCTGCGCTGCCTCCCAGCCTTTTGCCGCGTCTCCGGCCAACGACTGGTTGTGATGTGCCGTCAGAGACTCATCGTGCGATCCGGCCAGCAGGTGGACGATCTCGACCTGGAGCGGGTCGGTGTCCTGGAACTCGTCCACCATGAGAACAGGCCAACCACGGTGTAGCCGACGGCGCACTGCGGCGTTGTCGCGCAACAGGTTTCGGGCAAAGACAAGCAGGTCGTGGAAGTCCAGAGACCCCTCCGAGCGGCGGCGTTCTGCCTCGGCCAGCACCCAGTCCTGCGCACGGGCGGCAAGCGTCTCGGTCACCGCTGCCCCGATGTCACCGAGAAGACTGAGCCTGGCCTCCTCTGCGGCTGCGAGCGCATCAACCACGTCGCTCTTGAGGAGGCCCGCCTTGGCCCACACGGCCGCCTGACCGCCGCTGCTGCCAATTTTTGAACCGAGCAGCTCGAGCACATCCATGGGGTCGGTTGCCGACTCGAGTGCCCTCAGCATCGTGGTGGTCTGCCCCTGGAGGCAGGCAGTCAGCCTGTCGTCGCTGGGCCACAGATGACGGTCCTTCAGCGCCTCGACAAGTGCGGCAACCACCTCACGACCGTCGATGCGGGGGAGTGGGCGCACCTGCAGCGGGTGGTCGACCAACCGGTCCCAGGAACCCGACATGGCACCTGCGATGTCGCGAAGAGTGGTCAGGATGCGCGGGTCGATGGTCAGGCCGGCCAGCAGCTGTGGGCGGACGGCCTGATCCTCGAGCAGCTGGTCAAGGAAGCCGCGCCACGCGTCGTCGGCGCTGACCGAGCTGGACATCGTGTCGGCGACCCCGAAGCCCGGCGGCAGCCCGGCCTCGATGGGCGCCTCGCCGAGGATCCGGGAGGAGAACCCGTGCAGCGTCATGATGACGGCGTCCTCGAGTGACCCCAAGGCAGTCCGGCATCGGGCGCGTTCCGCGTCGTCGTAATGCGCTGTGAGGTACTCACCCCGGCTGGCCTCCTCGAGACCCTCGCGGATACGGCTGCGCAGCTCCGCGGCGGCGTTCTCGGTGAAGGTGATCGCCGCCAGGTCGCCGATCTGGACGAGGTGACCGGTGGCCACCATGTGCACGACGCGCGCGACCAGTGAGGTCGTCTTGCCGGTGCCGGCCCCCGCCTCCACGAAGAGGGTCTCGCGGTGCGACGTGCGGATGCGTTCGCGGTGCTGGTGGTCAGCTGGCTCTGTCATGGCCGTTCCTCCAGGCTCGGTCATGACCTTGTCCCCTCGCCGTCGGTCGGTTGGAGGTCCTGCGGGTCGGCAATGTCGGCGTAGGGGCGGACCGCTGCATGCTCACGCATTCCCCGCCACTGCTCGAGCCTGGTCGAGGGGCACACGCGGTCGAAGGGGCAGTACGAGCACGCCTCCCACGTCTCGCGGGGGAAGACCTGCGGCGCACCGGGATTGGCCGGGTTGACCCCATCACGGATGCCGCCAACCACCACGTCGAGGACGTCCCGAAGCCGCTTCACCTGAACGTCGTCGACCACGCCACCACGGTGCAGATCTCCCTTTTCGACGAACCAGAAGTACGCCTCGACCTGCGCCTCTGGCAGGTCGGACACGGCTTGGGCGGCGAGGGCGTAGAGAACGAGCTGCAGCTTGCGGCCACGGTCGATGAGGTCAAGGTCGGGCTTGTCCTTGCCGAGCTCTGGGATCGCGTCATAGCCGTAGGCCTTGCCGGTCTTGTAGTCGGTCACGATGAGGTGCCCGTCCTCAGTCGCATCGACGCGGTCGATGGAGCCGGAGAACGACACCGGTCCCCGGGAGGGCAGGTCGATGACCAGCGGCTCGACGCCGCCACGACCGAATGCCGCCTCGACCGCGATGGGCCATGCTCCGCGTGCGGCCCGGAGCTGGCTGTCGGTGGCAAGGATCGCGCGCAGGGCCCGGCGTAGCCGCGACAGATGGGCCGCCCAGAGCACCTCACGGCCGGTCAGGCCACGGGCTTTGAGCGCATCCGCCTCTGTGGCGAGCAGCTCCAGGGCAATGGCGAGATCGGCTGTGGTCCAAGGGGTTTCGGGTTTGATGTTGGGGGAGTCAGGCTTGCCGAGGTGTTTGCTGAAGACCTGCTCGAGCACCCCGTGGACCAACGTGCCCTTGTCCCGGGCGTCGATGTTGTCCCCGCTGGCGCGGTCCTCGAGCTCACGGATCCCCAGGACCCGACCGAAGAAGTGGCTGGTGGGGCACGTAGCCCAGCTCTGGAGCGACGTCGCAGACATGCCACGATCCACCCGCTCGCGCAGCCCGTCAGGCAGTGGCCCTGCGAAGCCGGTCCACGGACCGAACTCGCCGGCCGCCCTTGCCTGGTTTGCCTCGATGCCGCGGGCCAGTCTCGGGTCTCCGGCCGCCAGGGTGTCGAGCTGTTCGCTCATTGCCATGGAGACGTCCAGCTCGTGGATGGACGCCAACGTCGTCGCCTGCTCGAGCGAAGCCACGAACGAGGGGTAGGCCTTGAGCCAGGATCGCTCGAGGCCGTCGACCTGGCTGGCTCCCACCAGGTCGCCACTGTTAAGGCGCGTGGCCTGCTCCAGGAACCACGGAGCAGCGAACTGCCTTCTCTGCGAACGGGTGTCGGCTCGTGGGTAGGCCAGCTCGATGCTTCGAGAACTGTGCAGCACCGCGAGCCAGCTCTCGCGTTCGTCGCCCCGGCGAGCCGCCACGGTGCGCAGCTCGCCTGAGATCCGGGTGCGGTCGGCATCGCGCAGGATCGGGTGCTCCCGCGTCCGTGCCGGGAAGGAGTCCTCGGTCATGCCGACGACGCAGAGCAGGTCGACATCGCTGCCGACGAACTGGCTGAACGGCCCCACCAGGACGCCGCGGCCCAGCGTTGTTCCGCTCGAGACGGATCGGTCCAGCTCGCCGCGCAGCGCGTCGGCAATGGTTGACGGCGTCGGACCTCCGACCGACTCGTCGAGCTCGGCGAGTGCGGCCACAGACGCCAGCACCGCGTCATATGAGCTCTGCTCGAGCGCGACGTCGTGGGCCCGCAACGGGTCGCTGCTGGACCAGGCGTCGACCTTCGTGCGCTTTCCGAGCACCAGCTTCAGCGCCGCCGCGAGAGACTCGGCGACCCCTGACCAGGTTGGCGCGCTGATGACCTGCTCGCTTGCTGTCGCCGCCGAGGCGACGAATGCCGCGAGCGCGCGGGTGGCCGCTGCCCTGCCCTGAAGGCGCGCAACCGCTTCAGTGTCGGCCGGGGTGAGGTCCGTAGCTCGTCGATCCTGCTCACTCGCGTAGAGCTCGAGGCGGTCAGCCCAGGTTGCGGCGCCCCGTGCGACCCCGGCCTCGCGGGACAGACGGTCCCACCGGTCGGCCGGCAGCCTGCGCCCGTCCGCGTCGACCAGCGGCCCGTCGGAGAGCCAGCGGATGACGTCGGCGCGCGGGAAGTCATGCAGCTGCAGCTCGATCAGGCCAAGGGCGACCCGGCCGGCGATCGTCTGGTCGAGAGTGCGCTGACTCGGCACGTGAAAGGGCACCCCGGCGACCCTGAGCTGCTCGCTCAGCAGCCGCGCGTAGGGCGTGGCGGCACGGTAGGCGATACCGATCCGCTCGGGGCGGCAGCTCGTGGCCGCCAGCTGTGCGAGGACCTGGCGGACGACCAGGGCAACCTCCTCCTCTGCGTCTGGGGCGACGGTCAGGTGCATCTCCGGATACGCCGGCTGGCCCTGATGAACAGGTAAGTGGCCGAGGACCTCGCTGACCCACGCTGTGGTCTCGTCGGGTGAGCCGGCGATAACAGCGCTGAGCCGGCCAAGGTGGTGCAGGGAGCGCAGGAAGTCCTTGGCGGGCGCCGTGAGCCGACTGGGGCAGTAGAGGACCACGTGGGTCTCGGGGGCGTCGCCCTTCTCGATGGCCTCGATCGCGCTCAGCAGCATCTCTGCCGGAGTCACCAGATGGCCGACCCGGGAGCGGTAGTCGGTGAACAGGTCCAGCACCTCAACACCGTGTGTTGACAATGCTTCTCGGTCGACCACTGAAAGGTCGAGCCGGGCCTCGTCGAGCTCACCCATGAGGCTCTCGAGCAGACCCAGGGTGGTCCGGTGCTTCGCCGCCTGCGCCAGCGCGCCGTGCGCATTCGCAACGGTGGCCCGCGTGGCCTGGCTGCGGACAGCGGCGGTGAGGGGTCGCGATACGGATTGACCGCTCAGGGCGAGGTGACGGGCAGCAAGACGTTCGGCAACCTGCGGCAGGGCGCTGAACCTCACGTTCGCGAGCCCAGCCTCACCGGCGACAGCTCGGCGGACCGTGACCTCGGCGAACCCGGTCGGGACGATGACGTCCACCGGGGCAAGGCGATCACCACCTCGCACCTCGTGAAGGAGGGTGCGGAGCGCTTCGACGGCAGGAGCCCCCGGCTGAGAGAACAGGATTTGACCCACGGCAGGCACGCTATCGGCAGCTACCGACAACCGGTCGCCGAGGCTGTCGGTAGCTGCCCTCACCGTCCCTGTTGCAGGTGGACCAGCGCGGCCGCGCCGATCAGCGGTCCGGCGCCGGCCAGGCTCGACGGCAGGACCCGGACCTTGCGGACGAACTCGAACGGGTGCAGCGCCACGGTCTCGCGAATGACCTCGAACAGGTCGGGGGTGACCTGGGAGAACCCGCCTCCGATCACGACCAGCTCCAGGTCCAGCAGGGCGGTCGCGCTGGCTATCGCCTGCCCGATGGCCGTGCCCGCCCGGCTGATGGCGGAGCGAGCCACCTCGTCGTCGCGCTCGTAGTCGCGGGCAAGGTCCTCGCCGGTCGCTCCGCTCCAACCCCGCCGCCGCGCCCAAGCAACCGAATGGGGACCGGACGCGACGGCCTCAAGCGTGCCGGTAAGACCGAGGGTGGGCTCCCCGTCCAGACCACTCACCTCAACCTGGCCGATGTGGCCGGCGTTCCCAGTTGCCCCATGAAACGGACGGCCGCCGAGGATGAGACCGCCGCCCACGCCAGTGGAGACGATCATCCCCATCATGTTGTCGACGCCGCGCCCCGCGCCCACCCAGTGCTCGGCGAGCGCGCAAGCCAGGCCGTCGGTTGCCAGGAGCGTGGCGGGGTCGGGCACGTGATCGGAGAGCATCGAGCGGACGAGGTCGCGCAGCGGGAAGCCGCGCCAGGCAGGGATGTTGAGCGGGGAGACGGTGCCCTCGACGTGGTTGACGGGTCCGGCACTGCCGATGCCAGCACCGATGAGTGCCGTGCCAGCCGGTATGGCGCCAAGTGCCCGCGTGGTCACGTCAGCCACGGCAGCGGCGAGCTCGTCGGAGGTGGCGTCTGGCCCGGTTGGATGGCGATGTCGGGACCCGGCGAGGGGCTGGCCCTCAGCGTCGACGAGGGCGGCTTCCACCTTGGTTCCGCCGAAGTCGAC
>JBDTOA010000008.1:0-20287 GCA_039933475.1 Dermatophilaceae bacterium | reverse complement strand
C
Source organism: Dermatophilaceae bacterium (assembly GCA_039933475.1). Taxonomy (GTDB): domain Bacteria; phylum Actinomycetota; class Actinomycetes; order Actinomycetales; family Dermatophilaceae; genus UBA4719. Next base: position 20,286 of record JBDTOA010000008.1, on the reverse strand, counting down.
CACGCCGTTTGCGCGACAGGCGAGCACAGCCTTGCGGGTCAGCACGTCGACCACTGCCTCCTGGAAGCTCGCGGCCACGTCGGCCACAGGCACTGGCTCACCAGCGCGCTCGCGTGCCTCGACCCAGCGGGCCACCGACGTCTTGAGACCTGAGAACGAGAAGTCGAACCGATGCTTTTCCATGTCCCTGCCCGAGGTGAGCCCACGGGGAAACCGCACGAATGCCGAGTCCCCCGCTGCCGCAGCCCGGTCCACCTCGGGACCTCCGGGGAAGGGCAGCCCCAGAACTCGGGCCACCTTGTCGAAAGCCTCACCGGCGGCATCGTCGATCGTGCTGCCCAGAGATCGGACGTCAAGAGTGACGTCCGGGACGAGCAGGAGGCTCGAGTGACCGCCCGACACCAGCAGAGCCAGCGTTGGCTCGGGAAGTGGACCGTGCTCGATAATGTCCACGGCAACGTGCGCGGCCAGGTGGTTGACGCCGAAGAGGGGCTTGCCAAGGGCCACAGCAAGCGACTTGGCCGCTGCCACGCCCACCAGAAGGGCACCGGCCAGCCCCGGCCCGGCAGTCACGGCAATCGCGTCCAGATCATCAAGTCGTATGTCGGCCTCGCGACAGGCCCGCTCAATCATCGGGACCATCGCCTCGAGGTGCGCTCGACTGGCCACCTCTGGCACCACACCACCGAAACGTGCGTGCAGCTCGACGCTGCTGGCGACCGCGTCCACGAGCAGAGTCTGGCCGCGGACGATCCCGACACCCGTCTCGTCGCAGGATGTCTCGATCCCCAGCACGAGCGGGCCGTCAGTCACTTGGTCACCTCTTTGCTCACGCCTTCTGCTGGAGTCCGGATGTGCAGCCTCATGATGTGCGCGTCCACGTCCCCCGGCTGGTAGTAGCGACGCCGCACCGTCAGCATCTCAAAGCCCATCCGGGAGTAGAGACGTTGTGCCGCCTCATTGTCCGCCCGAACTTCCAGCATCAGATGCTCCGCGCCACCACATCGCGCGGCATCAACGAGCCAATCCATCAGCCGTAGGCCGAGTCCCTGACCCCGAGCGACCGGCGCCACCGCAACCGTCATCACGTCGGCGACCTCGCCACGACGGTCAACGCCTGCATAGCCGACAGCCACGCCCAGCCGTTCCCCGACGACGTAAGAGCGACGTGGCCGCGCGGCCAGCTCCGCCCACCAGGTCTGCTCCGACCACGCATCGTCGGCGAACAAGGCTGGTTCGAGCGCGGCCAGCGCAGGGATGTCCTGCCAGGTCATCTCTCGCAGAACCAGCTCGCCATCACTCATGGCCGCGCCGCTTTGCGTGCCGGCTGGGGCACCGCGTCAGGACGACGCAGATACATCGGTTCGGGCGCCGTCAGCTGCTCACCGGCTGCCATCCTGCGGCAGGCAAGATCAGCCAGCGCGCCGGCGCTGACATCCAGCGGACCAATGCGCAGACCGAACGACTCGGGATACAGCAGGGCACCCCGCCCGACGACGGGAAGACCCAGCACGTCGGCTGCAATGCCACCGGCCTTCGCGACCATGGGCAGTTCTCGACGCACCGCGCCCCTGGCGGTGAGGTCATAACGCGCCCAGTAGACCTCTTTGCGCCGCGCATCTGTTGCCACCACAAAGGATTGGCCCAAGCCTGCCTCATCCTCAAGCCATGCCTGATGAGCCAGCGCGTCCAGGCTGCAGACCCCGAACACCGGTATGCCGCGGGCGAAAGCAAAGGTACGTGCCGTCACGAGGCCCACGCGCAGCCCGGTGAACGGCCCTGGGCCGGTGCCGGATACCACCGCCGTGACATCTGCGGGTGAACGACCAGCGCGGTCGAGAACCTCGGCCATGGCTGGGGCGACGTACTCCCCATGGCGCCGGGAGTCCAGCGTGCTGGACTCCGCGAGCATGCTCCGACCATCGTGCAGGGCGACGGTGATCGCGGAGGTGGCGGTGTCGATCGCAAGCAACAGCACGGGTTCAGGCTAACGAGATGAGTTGATCGAGCGTGGCACTCGCTTCCGGAGCCGTCCACCTGGCGCCGTGGCCGACGATGCCCACAGTCCGGGCCTCGTGCCCACGCAGCGTCACTTCGAGGTAGCTCTCGCTGAGCAGCTCGGCCAGACCATGCCCCCACTCCACCACCGTGACCACCTCGTCGAGCGAGGCGTCGAGATCCAGGTCGTCGAGCTCGGCCAGCCCGTTCAGACGGTAGGCGTCCGCGTGAACGAGCTCGGGTCCCTGCGTCAGGGAGGCGTGAACCCGGGCGATGACATAGGTCGGTGAGGTGATCGGGCCACGGACCCCGAGGCCGACCGCGATGCCCTGCACAAGCGTCGTCTTGCCGGCGCCCAGATCACCCGTGAGCAACAGCAGGTCCCCTGCCCTCAGAAGGGCACCGAGCCTGGCACCCCACGCCTGGGTGTCCTCGACGGTTGAGAGCAGTGCCTCACGGGACGGGCCGGATGGGGCTGGGGTCTGTGGATTCATCGGCGTTCTCACGAACCGCTCTGGCGACTTTCCGCAATGGCCCTTTCGATCCGTCGCTTCTTGGCCAGGTCGGTGATCAGGCGGCGGACACGGGGTTTGGTGCGCAGGTCGATGTTGGCCGCGGCAGCGCGCTCGGCCCGCGCGATGAGCGACAGCAGCTGCTCGCTGACCACGTCGCCGTGCTCGAGCATGATGATGTGGCCAGCGTCGTTGACAAGGACGTGCTCTGCGCCGGGGATGAGCCGGACGATCTCCTCACTGTGCTTCGGTGGGGTGAGCAGATCCTGAACTCCGTTGATCACCAGGGTCTCCACGCCGATGTAGTGCTCCAGCGCCTCACGTTTGTCGTGCCGGTCGAAGGTCTCCATGAAGTCCGAGATGACCTCGATGCGGGTCCCGAAGATCATGTCGGCAGTCAGCCGCACGATGCTCAGCGGCACCGGCGAAGCAAACGAGTAACGATCGACAAAGAACTCCTCGACATCCTTGCCCGCCCGGAGCACCGTGTTGACCAGACCCTGCCGTCCGGCGAGCTGCCCGACCGCCACGGGCCCGAGCCGGTGCACCGCCTTGCCCAGCACGCTGCCGAGGCCCCACGAAACCGCCGAGAGACCACCCGGGCTGGTTGCAACGAACGCGACCCCCAGGACGCGATCCTTGATGAGCTCGGGCTCCTGCACCGCCAGGGCCATCAAGGTCATTCCGCCCATCGAGTGGCCGACCAGGACCAGCGGGCCGTCGGGCGCGACCGCACGGATGACTGCGGCCAGGTCAAGACCGAGCTGGTCGACGTCGTAGGACTCCTTGGACCCCGCGCCCGACTGTCCGTGTCCACGATGGTCCCAGAGCACGACGCGGTAGCCAGCCGCCTTGAGAGCCCGCCGCTGGAACACCCAGCTGCGCAGACTCAGCGTGTAGCCGTGACAGAACACGACCGTTGGCGCAGCTGCGCCCTTGGGCAGCCGCTGGGGCGCGTCTTGCGGCTCGTCGATCTCGACATGAAGCGGCACGCCGTCCGAGGCCAGGACGATGACCTCGGTGGTCGCCTCCTCCTCATAGTTGTCAGGGGACTCCAACGCCCTGGCGGTCTGGCGTGCGCGAGTCAGGCGCTCGGCAGCAACACCGGCGGCACCGGCCGCCGCCGCCGCGGCCACTCCGATACCCAGCCCGATGAGACCGTTCCGCCGCGTACGGCTCACTGCTGACCTCCGACGTAGATACGGGGAACACGAGCTCCGACGCGGGTGATGATCTCGTAGGAGATCGTCCCGGTTGCCTGCGCCCAGTCCTGCGCGGTCGGCTCACCCAGGTCGCCGGCGCCGAACAACGTCACCTTGTCTCCCGCCCGCGCCTCGCTGAGAGGGCCAAGATCGACGATGAACTGGTCCATGCACACTCGACCCGCAACGGTGTGGCGGGCGCCTCCAAGGCTGATGGGACCCACGTTGGTGGCGTTGCGCGGGATGCCGTCGCCATAGCCCATCGGCACCAGACCCACGATCGTGTCCTGCGAAGTAACGTACTGGTGTCCGTAGCTCAAGCCTTGACCAGCCGGAACCCGTTTGGTGACAGCAAGATCGGCGCTCAGGGTCATGGCTGGGGTCAACCCGAAGAACGTGGGATCACCCAGCGAGGGAACCGGTGACAGCCCGTAGACAGCCAGTCCTGGCCGAACCAGGTCAAAGGCGGCGCCGGGACTGGTGAGGGTGGCCGCGGAGTTCGCGATGTGCCGAACCTCGAGGTCGCAGCCTGCCTGCTCGGCGTCATGCACTGCCTGCCCGAACCGCTCCAGCTGCGAGCCCATCATCGGATGCGTCGGCTCGTCTGCGTAGACGAAGTGGGACCACACGCCAACGATCTGGACAACACCGTCGACCTCGAGGCTGCGTGCAGCACGTAGGAGGATCGGCCAGTCATCTCCGAACGCGCCGTTGCGCCCGAGGCCGGTATCGACCTTGAGGTGGATGCGGGCGCTTCGCCCCACATTTCGGGCCGCGTCAGCCACCTCGCCCAGCGACCAGAGCGCCGAGACCGACAGGTCGATGTCGGCGGCGATGGCGGCGGCGAAGTCGGTGCCGGGGACATGGAGCCATGACACGACCCGGTCGTGGATCCCACCGTTTCTCAACGCGAAGGCCTCGCTCAGCTGGGCAACTCCCAGCCAGGTCGCGCCGCCACTGAGAGCAGCCCGGGCGGTGGGCAGCAGGCCGTGCCCGTATCCGTCGGCCTTGACCACGGCCATGACGGCCGCAGATCCGGCATGTTGACCCAGGACCTCGACATTGCGGCGGATCGCGTCCAGATCCACGGTCGCGCGCGCAGTGGCGCGCTCTGCGCGGTGGATGGCGCTGACAGGGGGTACAAAACGGTCAAACGACCCAGCAATCTCTTCAGTCACGAACAAAGTCTCTCAGGATCGAGGCACCTCTCGTGCCAGCAAGGCGGCAACCACCCCGGGTATTGCCTGTGCTACACCCAAGGCGCGCACCGGGCCACCTGGGTTCGCGGCGTCTCCAGCCAGCCCGTGAACCAGCGCCGCGACGCTGCCCGAGTCCTGAGGGGAGAGGCCCGACGCAAGGAGTGTTCCCGCCAGCCCCGCAAGCACGTCACCCGAGCCGGCGGTTGCCAGCCAAGGCGGGGCTTCCGCCTGGCTGCGCACCGGCAGACCGGATGAGCTGGGAGAGACCACGAGGGTGGTTGCCCCCTTGAGCAGGACAGTACTGTTGGTCAGGTCGGCCAGGTGCCTGGCGTGGGCCATCGGCGCGGCAGTCACCGTCGCCCGATCCACGGGGCCGTCCAGGCGGGTCAGCAGACGGGCCAGCTCCCCGGCGTGGGGTGTGAGCAACGTGGGCGTGGAGCGCGGTTCGACGATGAGCTCAAGCCCACCTGCGTCCACGACACACGGAAGACCCGAGTCCAGGGCTGACTGAGCCGCCGCTCGCTGGGCCTGGCCCTCGGTCGACTGGTCGTCCAGGTCGACCCCCGGCCCAACCAGCCAAGCCTGCACCTTTCCCTCACCGTGCACGGCTTCGGGCACCTGCGAACGAACCAGCAGCGTGGGAGCTGGTGGGCCGATGTAACGCACCATCCCCGCGCCCGAGCAGACCGCCGCCGTCACCGCGAGCAGTGCTGCCCCCGTGTAGCTCTCGCCACCGGCAACGATGCCGAGCACTCCGCGCGAGTACTTGTCGTCCGCTGGCCCGGGACGCGGCCAAAGCCTGGAGATGTCGTCCGGGGTGACTCGCTCGACCACCGGTGGCCCCCCGATCTCGACGCCAATGTCCAGGATGGTGAGCCTTCCGACGACAGGCTCCGTAGCCGGCAGCAGGTGAACAGGCTTGGGGGCAATGAACGTCACGGTCTCATCGGCGTGCACGCAGTACTGCGACTCCACCTCACCGTCGGGGTCCGCCCCGCTGGGAAGGTCAACAGCCAGCACATATGCCCTGCTGCTGATCTCTCGGAGCAAGCCGTCGATCTGCGAGGAGAGACCCGGACGTCCGCCGATCCCGACGATGCCATCGATGAGAAGCTCCGCGCCGTCCAACGCCAGCGAGACGGCGGAGCGTGGATCGGCATGGGCACCAAAGGCATTGAGCACCAAGGCTCCGGCTTCGCGTGCGGCCCGAAGGCCGCCCTCGTGCACGGTCTCTGCGACGTTCACCACCGATACAGCCGCGCCCTGCTCAGCGAGCAGAGCCGCGGCATACAGGGCATCGCCCCCGTTGTTCCCGGCGCCGACCATCGCGACAACCTGCCGGCCACCGGTGCCTCCGAGCCGGGAGGATGCAACCGCGGCCAGGCCGAAGGCGGCACGGGACATCAACACATCTTCTTCGAGCCCGGCCATGGCTGCGGCCTCCGCCGAGCGGATGGAGGACACGGAGTATGCGCGGATCATTGCAGCCCCTGCCCTTCGCCCTCGGCGATCACGACTGCCGAGGCGATCCCGGCGTCGTGGGACAGCGAGATGTGAAGGTCGCGGACGCCCAGAAGAGTGGCGCGATCCTGGATGGTGTCCCAGATCCTCAGATGCGGACGACCGTCCCCGCCGCTCAGAACCTCGGCGTCGGTCCAGCAGAGGCCCACCGGCGCGCCCAGTGCCTTCGCCAGCGCCTCCTTTGCCGCGAACCGCGCGGCAAGAGAGTTGAGCCCCAGGGAGCGCTCAGCGTCCGTGAACAGCCGCGCGAGCAGGCGTGGGGTGCGTTCCAGCGCCTGGCCGAAGCGCGCAACATCCACGACGTCGATCCCGATCCCGATGATCATGTGAACCCGCCCTCAGCGAACACTGCAACCAGCGCCCCCGGCTCTGCCCAGCCGAACCGAACCCCACCCAACCAACCCAGATCTCGCGGGATCACTCGACCGTGACCGACTTGGCCAGGTTGCGCGGCTGGTCGACGTCCAGACCTTTGGCCGCGGCCAGCTCACTGGCGAACACCTGAAGCGGCACGATCGTCACCAGCGGCGCCAGCAGAGGCGGCGTCGCCGGGACCCGGATGATCACGTCGGCGAACGGCACGACGTCCTCGTCTCCCTCTTCGGCGATCACGATGGTGCGGGCTCCGCGGGCCCGAATCTCCTGGATGTTGGAGACCACCTTGCCGTGCAGGCCGTGCTCACTGCTGGGCGACGGGACGATGACGAAGACGGGTTGCCCTGGTTCGATGAGGGCGATGGGCCCGTGCTTGAGCTCACCAGCGGCGAAACCTTCTGCGTGGATGTAGGCCAGCTCCTTGAGCTTGAGCGCCCCCTCGAGAGCGACCGGGTAGCCCACGTGACGGCCCAGGAAGAGCACCGATCGGCTGTCGGCCATGAACCGGGCAATCTCACGGACCCGGTCCTGTCCGTCCAGGACGGTCTGGATCTTGGCGGGCATCTCGTTCAGGTCCTTCATCACCGCCTGTGCCTTGTCGGCGTACGTGCCCCCGCGAAGCTGTGAGAGATAGAGGCCGAGGATGTAGCACGCGGTGATCTGCGCGAGGAAAGCCTTGGTCGATGCAACCGCGATCTCGGGGCCGGCGTGGGTGTAGAGCACGGCATCGGACTCTCGCGGGATCGTCGAGCCGTGGGTGTTGCAGATGGAGATGACGCGAGCGCCGAGCTGACGCGCGTGCTTGACCGCCATCAGGGTGTCCATCGTCTCCCCGGACTGCGATATGGCCACGACGAGCGTGCGTTCGTTGACCACCGGGTCGCGGTAACGGAACTCGTGGGCCAGCTCCACCTCACACGGGATGCGGGTCCAGTGCTCGAGGGCGTACTTGGCAACCATCCCGGCGTACGCCGCGGTGCCACAGGCGATGAACACGATCTTGTCCACGGCGCGAAGCTCGGCCTCGTCCATCCGGAGCTCGTCCAGAACGAGACGACCGTCCTTGTCCGTGCGCCCCAGCAGAGTGTCGGCCACGGCGGCGGGCTCGTCGTGGATCTCCTTGGACATGAAGTTGGGAAAGCCGCCCTTCTGCGCGGCGGCCGCATCCCAGTTGACGTGATATTTCTTGCCCTGCGCGGGAGTCCCGTCGAAGTTGATGATGGCGGCACCCTCGGCCGTGATCGTGACGATCTGGTCCTGGCCCAGCTCAATCGCGTCCCGGGTGTAGCCGATGAAGGCGGCAACGTCGGAGCCCAGGAAGGTCTCACCGTCGCCGATCCCCACCACCAGCGGGCTGTTGCGGCGGGCGCCCACCACGACCCCGGGCGCGTCTGCGTGGATGGCCAGCAGCGTGAATGCGCCCTTGAGCTCGCCGACCACGTGGCGCATGGCCTCCGTGAGGTCGCCGACCTTGTCATAGGAACGCGCCAGGAGATGCGCCACGACCTCGGTGTCCGTCTCGCTCAGGAACACGACGCCGTCGTCGATCAGGGTGGATCTCAGTCCGTGGAAGTTCTCGATGATGCCGTTGTGGATCAGCGCAAGCTTGCCGTCCGCGCCACCGCGGTGCGGGTGGGCGTTCTGGTCGGTCGGTCCCCCGTGGGTGGCCCAGCGGGTGTGCCCGATGGCCGTGCTCGAGTCGGGCACCGTCTTGGGGGCCAGGGCATTGACGAGGTTGGCCAGCTTCCCGGCGCGCTTGGTGATCAGGACGCCGTCCGGGGTGAGCAGGGCCACGCCCGCCGAGTCATAGCCGCGGTACTCGAGCCTGGCCAGGCCATCCATGACGACCTCGAGGGAACGACCATCGACGTTGGTGCCTACGTATCCCACGATTCCGCACATGCCAGCCAGCCTAACGGGAGGTGTCCCGCTCCACGCGCCCCGTACGCGTCCGCAACAATGGCCGCGTGCAACCGCCAAATGGCCATTCCCTGCCGTCACCGTACGTGGAGCTCGACCGTGCGGCGTGGGCCCGACTGCGCGACCAGCACCCGATGAGCCTGACCCAGGCAGACCTCACCCGGCTGCGTGGCCTCGGGGAACGTCTGGACATGGCCGAGGTCGAAGAGGTCTACCTTCCCCTTTCTCGCCTGCTCAACTTCTATGTCGGCGCCACCGCCGGCCTGCACCGGATCACGACGGACTTCCTGGGAGAGCGGCCCGAACGCACCCCGTTCGTCATCGGGGTGGCCGGGTCCGTGGCCGTGGGCAAGTCCACCACCGCCCGCATCCTTCGTGAGCTGCTGGCCCGATGGCCCGGAACGCCGCGGGTCGAGCTCTTGACGACCGACGGCTTCCTCTACCCCAACGAGGAGCTGGAACGTCGCGGCGCGCTGGAACGCAAGGGCTTTCCGGAGTCGTACGATCGCCGGGCCCTTCTGCGGTTCGTCGCCGAGGTCAAGGCAGGCAAGGACGAGGTCAGTGCGCCGGTCTACTCACACCTGACCTATGACATCGTCCCCGGCGAGCGGGTTGTCGTGCGCCGCCCGGACGTACTGATCGTCGAGGGGCTCAACGTCTTGCAGCCCCCGAGAGTGCTGGCCAACGGGCGCACCGGCCTTGCGGTCAGCGACTTCTTCGACTTCTCCGTCTACGTCGACGCCAGGGTTGAGGACATCAAGGGCTGGTATGTCGACCGCTTCCTCCGGCTGCGCGAGACCGCCTTTGCGGACCCGCACTCCTACTTCCACCGGTATGCCGCGCTGACCGACGACCAGGCCCGCGAGACGGCGCTGGGGATCTGGCGCACGACCAACGAGAGGAACCTGGTCGACAACGTGCTGACGACGCGAGGTCGGGCCACCCTTGTCCTGTCCAAAGGGGAGGACCACGTCGTCCGTCGGGTCCGGTTGCGCAAGCTCTGAGCCATGATGGTCCCATGACCGATCCGCTGACCGATCCTCTGAACGCCACTCGGATCGAGCACGACTCGATGGGCGATGTCGAGGTGCCGGCCAACGCCCTGTGGGGCGCCCAGACAGCTCGGGCGGTGGAGAACTTTCCCATCTCGGGACTGACCGTGCCCGCGCCGATCATCCACGCCCTCGCCCAGATCAAGTCGGCCGCGGCCTCGGTCAACGTCGAGCTCTCGGGCATGGATCCCGTCATCGCCCGGGCCATCGCCGAAGCTGCAGATCAGGTCGCAGGCGGCCGCTACGACGACCAGTTCCCCGTCGACATCTTCCAGACCGGCTCTGGCACGTCCACCAACATGAACGTCAATGAGGTCCTGGCACGAGTCGCCCACCAGGCAACGGGTCTGGCTGTCCACCCGAACGACCATGTCAACGCCGGACAGTCCAGCAACGACACCTTCCCGAGCGCCATCCGGGTCGCCTCGGTGCTGACGACACGGAACCAGCTCGTACCCGCTCTGCATCACCTGTCCACCGCTCTGCAGAACCGCCAGACCGCTTTCGCGCACGTCGTGAAGGCCGGTCGAACCCACCTGATGGATGCCGTGCCCGTCACCCTGGGCCAGGAGTTCGGCGGATATCGGCGCCAGATCGAGCTGGCGGCCCAACGACTGCTCGTCGCGGCGGACGGCGCTTCAGAGCTGCCGCTGGGAGGGACCGCGGCGGGCACCGGTCTCAACGCCCCGCCAGGGTTCGCGTCAGCGGTGATCGCCAGACTTGCGCAGTCAACCGGAAGTGACTTCAGGGAGGCCGCAGACCACTTCGAGGCTCAGTCCACTCAGGATGCCCTGGTCGCGCTCAGCGGAGCCGCCAAGGTTCTCGCCGTCAGCCTGACCAAGATCTGCAACGACCTGCGCTGGATGGCTTCTGGTCCGCGGGCAGGGCTGGGTGAGATCCGGCTGCCCGACCTGCAGCCCGGGTCGAGCATCATGCCCGGCAAGGTCAACCCGGTGATCCCCGAAGCGGTGCTCATGGTGTGCGCACAGGTCATCGGCAACGATGCGACCATCACCGCTGCGGGTGCTGCCGGCAACTTCGAGCTCAACGTCATGCTCCCGGTCATCGGGCGAAATCTGTTGGAGTCGTTGATGTTCCTGGCCAGCGCCTGTCGACTTCTGGCGGACCGATGCATCGACGGAATCACTGCGGACGAACAGCGGTGCCTGGACCTGGCTCAGGGCTCCCCCGCGATCGTGACGCCGCTCAACCAATATCTGGGGTACGAAGGGGCCGCTGCGGTCGTCAAGCAGTCTCTGGCCGAGCATCGGTCGATCCGCGACATCGTCATCGCGCGCGGGCACATCAAGGCTGGGGACCTCACTGAGGACCAGCTCGACGAGGCTCTCGACGTTCTCTCTATGGCGCGCCCGTCACCGGGCGTGAAGCTGGCCGAGTCTTAGTACCAGTTGAAGGCCTGAGAGTGGCCCCACGCCGAACATGGGCTGCCATACCTGTTCGAGATGTACGACAGGCCCCAGGTGATCTGGGTGATCGGGTTGGTGCTCCAGTCGCTGGCCACTGAGGCCATCTTGGAGCCGGGCAGGGCCTGCGGAATGCCGTACGCCGACGAGCTGGGGTTGTCGGCGTTCCAGCGCCAGCCGCTCTCCTTGGTCCACAGGCTGTCCAGACAGTTGAACTGTCCATCGGACCAGCCCTTGTCGAAGACCAACAGCCGACCGACGGCCCGTGGGTCGGACTGGGCGCGGGCAAGGATGCCTTGGCGTGCCTGTTCGCGGGCGACCCGTTGAGCTGCCACGACGCGCTCGCGCGCAAGGGCGGCCGCTTTGGCGTCTGCGAGGACCTTCTGCCTCTGGGTCAGCGCGGAGGCGCGTTGCACGCCAGCACTGCGGGCGACGGCCAGGGCTGCGTTGGTGTCGATCTGGTTGTTCGAGAGCTCGGCGGCCTGGGCAACCGCAGCCGGGGTGGCCGTGAACGTGGACACGACGTTGTGTGGTTTGGCCGCGGAGGCGTAGCTCGCGGCAGTGGCACCGGCAACAGCAAGAACCGCCGCGGCAGAAGCCAGCGGACGGCGAAAGGTCCGGGAGAAGGCAAGGGGCCGCTCGGAGGAGGTCGCTCGCGAACGGTCACGGCCTCTGGTGGCCCGATGCCGGCCTTGATGTCGGCCTTGGTAAGCCGCGCTCATCCAACCTCCACAAGAGAAGCGGGCGACCAGGCTGGCTAGCCGGCGAGCTGGGTGGCTTGGCAAGCTGGGTCTGATGGCCCGAGGACGCGGGCTGGCCCTGCGAGTGGCGCGTAGCTGCTCCACCGGCGAAGAACTGGACCCGCGTTATGAATCTGTGACTTAAACGCCCCTACCGTCCCAAAGAAGTCACCAGATTTCAAATCCCCCCAGAGATGAACCTAACCTCTCCAGCCCCATCAGAGACACCAAACGCAGCAAACCCATCTGCCTCAGACCTCCAGGCCCTCCAGCAGGTCGGTGACCAGCGCGGCAATCGGGCTGCGCTCGCTGCGGGTCAGCGTGACGTGGGCGAAGAGAGGATGGCCCTTGAGCGCCTCGATCACCGCTGCAACACCGTCATGGCGCCCGACACGAAGGTTGTCGCGCTGCGCGACGTCATGGGTGAGGATCACCTTGGAGTTCTGGCCGATCCGCGACAGCACCGTCAGCAGCACGTTGCGCTCAAGGCTCTGGGCCTCATCCACGATCACGAATGCGTCATGCAGCGACCGGCCGCGGATATGCGTCAACGGCAGAACCTCCAGCATCCCCCGGTCCATGATCTCCTCGACCACCTCGGTCGAGACCAGTGCGCCGAGGGTGTCAAAAACGGCCTGCGCCCAGGGACCCATCTTCTCGGCCTCTGCGCCAGGCAGATAGCCGAGCTCCTGGCCGCCCACGGCATACAAGGGCCGGAAGATGATCATCTTGCGGTGCTGGCGGCGCTCCATGACGGCCTCAAGCCCTGCACACATCGCCAGCGCGCTCTTGCCGGTCCCGGCCCTGCCTCCGAGGCTCACGATGCCGATGTCAGGATCCATCAACAGGTCCAGCGCGATCCGCTGCTCAGCGCTGCGACCGTGCAGGCCGAAGGCGTCTCGGTCACCTCGGACCAGCCGGATCCCCTTGTCGGGGCCAACCCGGCCCAGGCCGCCACCGCGTGGTGACACCAGCACCAGGCCGGTGTGACAGGGCAGCTCGCGCGCCGCTGCGCTCTCGAGGCGACCGGTCTCGTAGAGGGTGTCCATCTCCTCGACCGTCACGCTGAGCTCGGACATGCCGGTCCAGCCGCTGTCGACCGCGAACTCGGCGCGGTACTCCTCGGCCTCAAGCCCACATGCCGAGGCCTTCACGCGCATCGGCAGGTCCTTGCTGACCACTGTGACGTCGCGACCGTGAAGGCTCAGGTTCTTGGCCACCGCCAGGATGCGGGTGTCGTTGTCGCCGAGCCGGAAGCCCGCCGGGAGTGACTCGGTGTCGGAGTGGTTGAGCTCGACGGTCAGGGTGCCACCGTCCTCACCGACCGGGACCGGGGCGTCGAGCCGCCCCTGCTGGATGCGCAGGTCGTCGAGCAACCGCAGCGCCTGCCTGGCGAAGTAGCCGAGCTCAGGGTGGTTGCGCTTGGCCTCGAGCTCGGTCACCACCACGATCGGCAGGACCACCTCGTGCTCATGGAAGCGCATCATCGCGCGTGGGTCGGAGAGGAGCACCGAGGTATCGAGGACGAACGTCTTGCGTCCGTCTGCCGGTGTCAAAGATGGCTTGCCGGTACTCGCCTGGGGGCCCCTGGGGCTGGCGGTCGAGCTGTTCGAAGAACGACGAACGGTGGCCATTTCCACTCCCTCAACACAGCACTGGGGCTGTGTGTCTACTCGCGGATGAAGTGCCGGGACCGGGTCACCAGGTGGCGGTGGAGCCGATACCGGCCCTCCGTCCGGAGCTGCAATCGCTCCATATGGTGGGCCTCCCCAACGCAACGACGGGTGCCTTGCGTCACTTCTTAGGCTAAGGCTCATCCCTGCCAGTCGCAGGCATTTCCACTACGACACGCACCTCGTCACCTGGGCCGTGTCAGTCGACCCATCCAGCGTCACCTTCCCCTGGCGCCGGCGGCCCAGCAGCTATGAGCCGTAGCGCCTCTCGCGCCCCGCATAGGCACGGAGAGCACGAAGAAAGTCCACCCGACGGAAGTCCGGCCAGTACGCCTCGCAGAAGTAGAACTCACTGTGTGCGCTCTGCCAGAGAAGGAAGCCACCCAGGCGCTGCTCACCCGAGGTGCGGATCACGAGATCTGGGTCGGGCTGGCCCTTGGTGTAGAGATGGTTGGCGATCTGCTCGACGTCAAAGATCTCGGCGAGCTCGTCCATCGAGGTGCCCTTCGCCGCGTGCTCCTGCAACATCGAGCGGACGGCGTCAGCGATCTCTCTGCGTCCGCCGTAGCCGACGGCGATATTGACGATCATCGCCTGCACGTCGCGAGTGGCATCGGCCGCGTCCTTGAGACGCCTGGCGGTCTCGGCAGGCAGAAGATCAAGGGCCCCAACGGGATTCAGTCGCCATCGTCGGGACTCGGCCAGGTCACCCACGACGTTCTCGATGATCGTCAGGAGCGGCTCGAGCTCGTTGGCGGGGCGGTTGAGGTTGTCGGTGGACAGCAACCAGAGGGTGACCACCTCGACACCGACCTCGGTGCACCAGCCCAGGAAAGGCGAGATGTTGTCAGCGCCGGCCTGATGGCCTTCTGCAGTGTTGGCGCCGTTGGCCCTGGCCCATCTGCGGTTACCGTCGAGCATTACGCCGACGTGTCGAGGCAGGCTCTGCTGCGGGAGCGCCTCCACAAGGCGGCGCTCGTAGGCGCGGTACAGCAGCTCACGCAGCCCCACGGCAGTCTCCTTGGTCTCTGGCTGAGCCAAAGATACTCCGCGCTCATCGGGATCCGCCCGGCGAAGGCGACCGACCTCACAGGTTACGCTGTCGTAACTTACGGTTGCGTAGGTTATCTTTGTCCCATGAGCTCCACACCGTCCCGGTCTGACCGCAACACCCTTGGGGTGGCCGTTGCGGCCGTCAAGCCACTGCTGCGTGGCTGGATCCACGCCGGATCCTTCCCGCTGGTTCTGGCCGCCGGGATAGTCCTCGTGTCGCTCGCGCCCAACAGCAGGGCACGGATCGGGTCAGCCATCTTCGCCACGACCGCCGCCCTGTTGTTCGGCACCTCAGCGGTCTACCACCGCGGGACCTGGTCGGCGACGGTGACCGGCTTGCTCAAACGCATGGACCACTCCAACATCTTTCTGATCATCGCGGGCACGTACACACCCTTCGCGCTGCTGCTCCTGCCGCCGGACCAAAGGCGAAGCCTGTTGTTCATCGCGTGGTTCGGTGCGGTCGGCGGGGTGCTGTTCCGCGTCTTCTGGGTGGGCGCGCCACGCTGGCTGTACACACCCATCTACGTCGCGCTGGGCTGGGTCGCGGTCTTCTACCTCAAGCCGCTCTACGAGTCCGGTGGCGCTGCCGTGGTCATCCTGATCGCCGTCGGTGGCCTGCTCTACACCCTCGGCGCCGTGGTCTACGGAACCAAGCGGCCCAACCCCTCACCGCGCTGGTTCGGCTTCCACGAGATCTTCCACGTCCTCACCGTCGCCGCGTTCGTCGTGCACTACATCGCCGTGTCGATGGCGGTCTACGCGTCCGGTCCCGTTGCCTGAGAGCACCTGAGCGCCCGGTAGCGCTCAGTAGAGCTCAGTCGATCAGCCGTTCCCGGGAGCGTTCTGCCACAAGCCCATCAGGTTGCCCTCAGGGTCCTGGAAGTAGGCCGAGTAGCCCATCTGCCCAACCTCCTGCCTGGCTTGCACCGTCTTGCCGCCGAGCTCCTCGACCTTCGCCAGAGCGCTGTCGATGTCATCCACGTCAACGGTGATGATCGGCCCCTGGACGAAGTCGGCTCGCTGCATCATGCCGCCACCGATATAGCCCGGCTCTGTGGGCCCTGACTCCTCGGAGGTCGGCCCCGTGGAGACAAGCGTGTAGGCGAGGTCGGGGATGTGCTGGACGTTCCAGCCGAATGCCTCCCGGTAGAAAGCCGTGGCCCGGTCACCGTCATCGAAGGGAATCTCGAAGTGCACCACGCGACCGCTCATGAGGGCAACCTCCGTCTGCTCGAGTCGTCTCGGCGCGGGCCGATCCGCGCCTCTGCTCAGCGTAGGTCGGGCTCTTGCTCCGGTCCATGGTCCGGACCGGTGAGGTCCACCTGCGCGGCATCCAGACCGGTCTGCGCTGCTTTGGCCTGCTCGTCGCGATAGGCCATCCGGCGCATTCGTGCAGTCATGTTCCGCATCAGGAAGTACAGCGCGACGGCGAGCAGGAAGAATGAGACAAAGCCGCCCAGCCCAGCGGTGACGGCAACACTCTCGGGATCCATCAGGCCTCTTTCCGTCCGTCGTAGACAATGTGAAGGTCGCCAGACGTCGCGAGCGCGCTCGCCTGCTGCGGCGTGCCGATCCCGGCGAAGAGGTCGGACTCCACCGGCTCGACGGGGACATAGGACAATGCCGCCTCGAAGTCCTCCGTGGGCCAGATGTCCTTCTGCATCTGCAAGGGCATCTTGAACCACGCACCGTCGGGGTCGACCTGCGTTGCGTGGGCCCGAAGCGCATGGTCGCGCACCTCGAAGTAGTCCGCACACTCGATCTTGGTTGTGATGGCGCGCTCGGCGCGGTCATCCCAACGGGAGATCCAGTCCCCGAAGGGAGACTCGATCCCCGCTGCCTCCAACGCCTCGTGGTAGGAGAGGATCCGGCCCTTGGTCAGCGTCTGGTTGTAGTAGATCTTCAGGGGCTGCCAGGGCGGCCCAACGTGCTCGTATGCCGTCGGGTCTCCTGCTGCGGAAAAAGCCGACATCGACACCGTGTGACACATGATGTGGTCTGGGTGCGGGTATCCACCCACCTCGTCATACGTCGTCATCACGTGCGGCTTGAAGTCCCGGATCACCCGAACCAGCGCCTCGGTCGTCACGTCGATCGGCTCGAGCGCAAAGCAGCCCTCCGGCAGCGGAGGCAACGGGTCGCCTTCGGGAAGGCCTGAGTCCTGGAAACCCAGCCAGGTATGGCGTACACCCAGGATCTGCACGGCCTTTGCCATCTCACGGCGGCGGACCTCGGGCATGTCACGCAGGATCTCCGGGTCGTGTACGAGCTTGGGGTTGAGCACGTCGCCGCGCTCGCCACCGGTGCACGACACCACCAGCACCTCGACGCCGGCGGCCACGTATCGCGCCATGGTCGCCGCGCCCTTGCTGGACTCGTCATCGGGGTGCGCGTGCACCGCCATGAGCCGAAGTCTGTGATCCACGTGTGCTCCCGCCCGTTCCCGCCTCATGGTCATGACGCCGCCGGGACTCATGACCCACCTGCGGCCCTGCTCCAACGTTATGTCGGACAATGGCCTCAGCGCATCCTCTCACCCCAAGACGCCTGATCCCGGAAGGTCCTGCCTCGTGCCGATCCCCCACCCCGCCCCGGGCGCCACCAAGTGGTGGGTTGTCGTCATCGGCTGGATCATGCTCAACCGCATTCTCACCATCGGCATAGTTCTCGGCTGCGCGATGGCCGTCTGGCTCGGGCTGGCCAGCACAAGCGACAAGGCGACCGCGCAGGATATTGGGTATCGCGTCGTCGACGACCGGACCGTGGATGTCACCTACCGGGTCAGCCGACCCGCCGGTCGTGACGTCACGTGCGTGATCCGGGCGCTGGACAAGGGTTTCGCGACAGTGGGCCTGGTCGAGGTCCATATTCCCGGCTCGGACGCGTCCACTGTGCAGCGCACCACACGGGTCCGCACCACCACCCGGGCAGTAACCGGACTGGTCAGGTCCTGCTCGGTGGGCTGAGCAGATCTCGCCGCCGGACAGAGAAGATTGGTACGCTGGACGCAACACTTCGTGGGTCTGGTTCCTGACGATCATCAGATCGTGGGTCCGGACCCGCCTGTTTGGCTCTCGGCAAGCCGCGCATTTGCGGCGGACCGCAGCCAAGACTGCCAAGACCTGCCTCAAGGAGCAAACACGTGACCGACACTGCGACGCCTGCCGCGAGCTATCTGACCCAAGAGGCCTATGACCGGCTGAAGGGTGAGCTGACCCAGCTCTCGGGGGAGGGTCGCACAGACATTGCCAAGAAGATCGAGGCGGCCCGCGACGAAGGCGACCTCAAGGAGAACGGTGGCTACCACGCAGCCAAGGAGGAGCAGGGGAAGATGGAGGCCAGGATCCGTCAGCTGACCCAGCTGCTGGACAACGCCACCGTCGGACAAGCTCCCCCGGATCACGGCATCGTCGAGCCGGGGATGGTTGTCACGGTCGAGCTCCTGGGCGACAAGCTGACGTTCCTTCTGGGCAGTCGCGAGATCGCCGACGGCTCGGACCTCGAGGTCTTCAGCGAGAAGTCACCGCTGGGCAAGGCCCTCCTGGACAAGAAGGTCGGCGACTCGACAAGCTACCTGGCCCCCAACGGCAAAGAGATCGACGTCAAGGTCCTGAACGCCAAGCCGTACACCGGCTGAACCCCCGCCCTTCTTCGACGGCGGAAGCGGCCGACGAGGGGAAGGCCGGCTGGAAGAGGAAGACCAGCCTGACCGCGATGCGGGGCCTCAGCGACTCACCGAGCGTTGGAACTGCCGGGTGGTCAGGGGGATGAAGATGGCCAAAATCACGAGGCACCACAGCAAGGTGTAGACCACAGGGTGCTGCAAGGCCCAGCTTCCCGGTCGGGGCGTGCCAGGTGGAATGTTGCCGAAGAGCTCACGAGCCGACTCGGTAACAGCCGAGACCGGGTTCCACTCGGCGAACGTCCGCAGCGGGCCGGACAGTGTGGCGAGTGGCACAAAGGTGTTGGCCACGAACGTCAACGGGAAGATGATCACGAACGAGGCGTTGTTGACGACCTCTGGACTTGGCGCCAGCAAGCCCATCATGGCCATGACCCAGGAGAACGAGTAGGCGAAGGCCAGCAGGAGCAGGTAGCCGCCCAGCGCCTCCAGGAAGGAGCTGCGGATCCGCCAGCCGACCGCCAGCCCGGTCAGCGACATCACGATGACGACGATGACGTTGTTGAGGACGTCCGAAAGGGTGCGCCCGAACAGCACCGCCGAAGGCGACATCGGCAGCGACCTGAACCGGTCGATGATGCCTTTCTGGATGTCGTCGGCGAGCCCGGCCCCGGTGATGGTGGCGCCGAAGATGACCGTCTGGGCGAAGATCCCTGCGATCAGGAACTCGTTGTAGCTGCTGCCCTTGACGGCGATGGCCCCGCCGAAGACGTAGACGAACAGCAGGACGAACATGATCGGCTGGAGCGTGGTGAACACGAGCAGGTCAGGCACGCGCTTGATCTTGATCAGGTTGCGCTTGGCCACGACGAGGCCGTCACCGACGGCGCTGGCAACACTCATCTGGACACCTCCGGGACGGGCTCGTCGGTCAGCGGGCTACCGGCCTGATCGGCCGCATGGCCGGTGAGCAAGAGGAACACGTCGTCAAGGGTGGGGCGTCTCAGCCCGACGTCGTCCAGGACGATGTTGGCGGAGTCCAGCCTGCGGAGGGCGTCGGTCAGCACCACCGCCCCGCCAGTCACTGGCATCAGCAGCGACCGTCGATGCTCGTCCAGGCTGGCCCTGCCAACACCCAGCGGCTCGAGCAGGTCCCGTGCGACCGTCAGCTGGGAGGCGTCGGCCACCGTGATCTCGAGACGCTCGCCGCCGACCTGGGCCTTGAGCTGGTCAGCGCTGCCCTCCGCGATGACCTTGCCGTGGTCGATGACCACGATGTTGTCCGCGAGCCGGTCGGCCTCCTCGAGGTACTGCGTGGTCAGCAGGAGCGAAGTACCCCCAGCAACAAGCCCCTGGATGACGTCCCACATGTCGGTGCGTCCCCTGGGGTCGAGCCCGGTCGTGGGCTCGTCCAGGAAGAGGACCGGGGGGTCGGCCACCAGAGCGCCGGCAAGGTCCAGACGTCGTCGCATGCCGCCCGAGTAGGTCTTGGCCATCCGGTCGCCGGCATCCTCGATGCGGAACTGGGCCAGCAGCTCGCGGGCGCGGTCACGGCTCGCCTTGCGACCAAGGTGATAGAGCCGGCCGATCATGTCGAGGTTCTCGAAGCCGGTGAGGTACTCGTCGACGGCGGCGTACTGCCCGGACAGCCCGATCCGTCGCCTCACCTCCCGAGGGTCCCTGAGCACGTCGACCCCGGCCACCTCCGCGGTGCCGGAGTCCGGCGTCAACAGGGTCGCCAAGATGCGTACGGCCGTGGTCTTGCCCGCGCCGTTAGGCCCCAGCAGGCCCAGCACCGTTCCCTGAGGCACCGTCAGGTCTACGCCATCGAGGGCCTTGACCTCGCCATAGTGCTTGACCAGCCCCCGGGCTATCACTGCGTCTGTCACGTTCGAAACTCTTTCACGCGCCTCCGACATCAGGCCAGTGATTTGACGATGACCCGCCAGTGATCCGCCAGTGATCCGCCAATGATTCGCCGAGTCAGCCGAA
>JBDTOA010000007.1:0-20856 GCA_039933475.1 Dermatophilaceae bacterium | reverse complement strand
GAGCCGGGTCGCTCCATCGACAACGTCGCCAACACCGGCCAGTACCTCTGAGTCTGGCATCCACCGTTAGCAGGTTTCCATCACTGATGCCGCGATCCAGACCGCCAACCATGATGGAAACCCGCTAGTGCCCCCTGGCCGCGTTATGCGCGCCGGCGAGCCGTGAGCGTCGATGCCCACCGCCAGCCCAAGAGAGATGCGCCGAGGAAGAGCGTGGCCACGACCACAAAGGCGACAGCCGTGCCCTCGTGCGTCATGGCTCGAAGAGCCATGCCCAGCGCCACGGCACTGAGCCACACCGGCACTCCCTCGCGCACGCCCAGAGGGGCGCGCCGGAAGAGCGCCAGGGAGAGGAGCCAACCCACCGCCATCCCTGCGAGGAAGGGCCATGCGGTGCCAAGCACATCGACCCAGGCGCCGGTCTCGACGTGGTTGCGCCGTCCGATCGCTGCGAACAGGACGATCAGGGCGGTGTCGAGGGCCAAGCCCCTGGCGATGTGCACGAGCAGACCCTAACAACGTCGGGCCGGCCGGGTCCGGACAGCGTTGGTGACACCGCAGCCGGAACCAGGGTTCCTGGAACCGCCCGTGCAGCGGAGGCATTCGCCTAGGCTGGCTGCATGACGGTGCGTCGGGTGATGGGGATCGAGACGGAGTACGGCATTTCGGTTCCCGGCGACCCGAGCGCCAACCCGATGTTGCTGTCCGGTCATGTGGTCAACGCCTATGCCAGCATGCGAGGCTCGCGCGCCGGTCGCGCCGGTTGGGACTACGAGGACGAGATGCCGCTGCACGATGCTCGCGGGTTCGAGGTCGCCAGGCAGGCTGCGGACCCAAGCCAGCTGACCGACGAGGAGGACCCCACGCTGGCCAACGTGGTGCTCACCAACGGTGCCCGCCTGTATGTCGACCACGCGCACCCGGAGTACAGCTCGCCTGAGGTGACCTCACCACGCGCGGCCCTGCGCTGGGACCGGGCCGGCGAGCGGATCATGCTCGAGTCCGTTCGGCGCCTGTCTGCCGTCCCGGGGACCGCAGGGGTGAACCTCTACAAGAACAACACCGATGGCAAGGGTGCGTCCTACGGAACCCACGAGAACTACCTCATGCGCCGTGAGACGCCGTTCTCGGAGATCACCCACAACCTGATCCCCTTCTTTGTGGCTCGGCAGGTGATGTGCGGCGCGGGCAGGGTTGGTATCGGCCAGGACTCGGCGCAGGCCGGGTTCCAGATCGCCCAACGATCGGACTTCTTCGAGGTCGAGGTGGGTCTCGAGACAACTCTCAAGAGGCCGATCATCAACACCCGTGACGAGCCGCATGCAGTGGCCGACGTCTACCGCAGGCTCCACGTGATCCTTGGCGACGCGAACCAGTGCGACGTCGCGGGTCTGCTCAAGATGGGCACCACCAGCCTGGTGCTGGCCATGATCGAGGACCACGCGCTCAGCGTTGACCTGAGTGTCCGCAAGCCTGTCGCCACCCTCCATGCGGTGTCCCACGACCCTGGCCTGACAACGCTTCTCGAGCTGAAGGATGGCCGCACCATGACTGCCGTTCAGCTGCTCTGGGCCTACTACGAGGAGGCCGAACGCTATCTCCAGTCCCGTCATGCCGGGGCCATCGACGCCGACACGTCCGAGGTGATGTCGAGGTGGTCCTCGGTGCTCACCAAGCTTGAGCGCGATCCGATGGAATGTGCTCGAGAGATCGACTGGGTCGCCAAGCTGACCTTGCTCCAGGGATACCGGGACAGGGACGGGCTCGAATGGTCGAACCCCCGGCTCAAGGCGATCGACATCCAGTGGTCGGACGTTCGACCTGAGAAGGGACTGTTCCACCGCCTGTTCGGGCGTGGCCGGATCGAGTCCCTGATCGAGGATGCCTCTGTGGACGCGGCCATGACCAACCCGCCGGAGGACACCCGCGCCTACTTCAGAGGTCGTTGCCTGGAGAAGTACCCGGCCGAGATCGCCGCCGCTTCATGGGACTCGGTGATCTTCGACGTCCCGGGGCATACGGCCCTCCAGCGTGTTCCCATGCTTGAACCGCTGCGCGGAACGCGCGAAGGCGTCGGCGAGCTGATCGACCGAAGTCCCGACGCGTCGACCCTGTTACGTGAGTTGGCCGCCGTCAACCGCTGACAGCGGGCTAGGCTGCCGAGGACGAAGAGAGTTACCTCTAGATGCGCTCGTCCGGCGTCTGCCGGTCCAGACCAACCAGCGTGGAGGATAGATGCCAAACCAGGAACACAGCCGCCCACAGCGTCGCGACGAGACTCCGGACGAGGCGCCCGAGCCAACCTCAGCCACGCCCGAGGCCACCGCGCGCAAGGATGCACTGGACGACGACATCGACAGCGTGCTCGACGAGATCGACGACGTCCTGGAAGCCAACGCTGAGGAGTTCGTTCGCGGCTTCGTCCAGAAGGGCGGCCAGTGAACCTCTACTCCTCGGGCGCGGGACGACTGCCCGCGACGTTCATGACCACGGGTTCCTCATCCTTCACCGACTTCATCGGCGCGCACTCTCCTGAGCTGCTGCCCTCGCGACGCCCGCTGCCCGTGGGCGGAACCGTCGACGCACCGCACGGCACGACCATCGTGTCGCTCACCTACGACGGCGGTGTGGTGATGGCGGGGGACCGCCGCGCCACGATGGGCAACCTCATCGCCAACCGCGACATGGACAAGGTGTTCGGCGCCGATGAGTACTCCGCGGTGGGGATCGCCGGCACTGCCGGAATCGCCATCGAGATCGTCAAGCTCTTCCAGGTCGAGCTTGAGCACTACGAGAAGATCGAGGGCACTCTGCTCTCGGTGGAGGGCAAGGCCAACCGGCTCGCAACGATGATCCGGTCCAACCTCGCCATGGCCATGCAAGGTCTTGCGGTCGTGCCGATGTTTGCCGGGTTCGACTTCGATGCCGATGGCGGCCGGATCTTCTCCTATGACGTGACCGGCGGCTGCTACGAGGAGCACGACTTCCACAGCGTCGGGTCAGGGTCGGTGTTCGCCCGGGGCGCGATGAAGAAGCTCTGGCATCCGGGCATGGAACCGGGTGCCGCGATCCGCGTCGCCGTCGAGGCGCTGTACGACGCGGCCGATGACGACTCCGCCACGGGCGGACCTGACCTCGGTCGGCGGATCTGGCCGACCCTGGCCGTCGTGGATGTCGCAGGGCTGCGCTTCCTTGACGATGACGCCCTTGCCGCTGTTGTCGAACAGATCGTCGCGGACCGTCGTGGCAACCCTGGAGGTGCCCGATGAGCATGCCCTTCTACGTCTCGCCCGAGCAGCTGATGAAAGACCGGGCCGACTTTGCGCGCAAGGGGATCGCGCGAGGCAGATCTGTGGTGGTCCTCGGTTATGACCGCGGCATCGCTTTTGTCGCAGACAACCCCTCGCGGGCCCTGCACAAGGTCTCCGAGATCTATGACCGCATCGCCTTTGCCGCAGTCGGCAAGTACAACGAGTTCGAGAACCTGCGCGTGGCGGGGGTGCGCTATGCCGACCTGCGTGGCTACTCCTATGACCGCAGCGATGTGACCGCGCGCGGACTGGCCAATGCCTACGCACAGACGTTGGGCACGGTGTTCACGCAGGAGTCCAAGCCCTATGAGGTCGAGATCGTTGTCGCAGAGGTCGGTCAGAGCGCGGAGCAGGACCAGATCTACCGCCTGACCTATGACGGGTCCGTCGCCGACGAGCAGGGCTTCATTGCCATGGGTGGTGCCGGCGAGCACATCAGCGCCGGTCTGGAAGAGCGCTGGTCGGCCGGGATGAACCTGGGCGACGCCCTGGCCCTGGCGC
Source organism: Dermatophilaceae bacterium (assembly GCA_039933475.1). Lineage (GTDB taxonomy): Bacteria > Actinomycetota > Actinomycetes > Actinomycetales > Dermatophilaceae > UBA4719. Next base: position 17,044 of record JBDTOA010000007.1, on the reverse strand, counting down.
ACGAGCTGTTGTGCCAGGACCCGGCCGGCGGACCGTCACGCGAGCTCACCCCGAGCCAGCTCGAGGTCGCCGTGCTCGACCGGGAACGCCCACGACGTACCTTCAGGCGCATCGAGGGCCCGTTGCTCGAGGCGCTGCTGAGCAGCGACAACCCGACCAGGGACGTGCCTGCCGACGACGACCCCACTCCTGGTCGCCACGACACGCTGACCGCCGAGGGCGCGCCCCCTGCGAAACAGGAGCAGGATCCGTCCTGACCATCGCCGTCTGGGGACGGCTGGTCAGGTCGTCCTGACGCTCAGCTCTTGACGCGAGCTGCCTTCTGGAAGGCCGCCCCCTGCTTGTCCGCGGGCTTTTCGTCTTTGGTTTCCTGGGTGGCACTGTCGGGCTTCTTCTGGTCATCCGCCGGCGCCGTGTCCGTGCCGTCCTGGACCTCGGCGACACCCTCGTGGGCGGCGGCTGTGGCCAGGGCTGCGGACAGCGCGGGTGCTGGTTCGGCAGACTTTGACGCCGCAGGGTCGGACAGCGCCTGCTCGTTCTTAACCGGCTCGGACTCCGGCTCGATGGGGTTGACCATCGCTCCGCCGCTCAGCGTCGCAAGCATCTGACGGACATTGGTCAGCTGGGCGTTGATGCTGTCACGACGCTGGGTAGCGGCAACGAGCACGCGCTCGGAGTCATCCCGGATCCGCTCAGACTTGGTCTTGGCCTCGGCCACCATGGCCTTGGCCTGGGACTGGGCCTCGGACAGCTGGTGGGCTGACTTGTTCGCCGCTTCCTGCTGACTGCGCTCGGACTCGGCGCGGGTCTGCTCCGCGCGCTGCTGGACCGCAGCGAGCTGCTGCTCGGCAGCGGTGACCTGCGCAGCGAACTCCTGGGCCGAGGTGTCTCGACGGGTGGCCAGGGTTGTCTCGAAGTCAGCCGCTGCCGCGGCGGACTTGGCGCGTGCCCGCTCGTATACGGCTTCGGCCTCTTCTCGCCGTGCCGTCGCCTGACGATCGGCGTCATCCATGATGCTGTCCGCTCGTCGCCTCGCGTCCTCCAGAACCCGGGCCACCTCAGCGTCGGCAGCACTGCGTGTCTCTTTCGCGTAGACGTCCGCACTCTCACGTGTCGCGCGCGCGCTCTCATCGGCTAGCGCATGATGGGCCTCTGCGTCCGCCTTGGCGTTCGTGCGCAGCTCGTTTCCCTCTTCGTCTGCCAGCTTGAGCATCGCGCCGATGCGCTGGCCGAGATCAGCGTAGGTCGGCGCGGCAGCCTTCTTCTGCTCCTCCTCAAGGGCGTGTGCCTTGTTCCCCTGTGCTGTGAGCTCCTCCGCGAGCTGACGCTGCGCGGCCTCCAGCTTGCTCACCTGGATGCTGAGGTCGCCGGCCTCGCGCCTGGCTGCCGCCGCTGCCTGCGTCAAGTCACTCACGTGCTGATCCACTTGGGCGGTGTCGTAGCCGCGTAGCACGCTGCGGAACTGGGCGTTGGACTCGTTCATCAGGTTCCTATCGTCTCTTGCTTGGTGGGTTCAGTGCTGGAATCGCTGCTGGTGCTGCTGGTGGGCTCGCTGTTGGTGCTGCTGCTGGGTTCGGTGCTGGAATCGTTGCGAGGTTCGGTGCCGCTCGTGGGCTCGCTCTTGGGATCAGTGGTGCTGGGATCGGTGCTGGAATCGCTGGTGGGTTCGGTGCCGCTCGTGGGCTCGCTCGTGGGCTCGCTGGTGGGCTCGCTGGTGGGATCAGTGCTGGTGGGCTCGGCGCTGGTTTGGGCGCCTGAGGGCTGACTGACGGCTTCGGCGTCATCGGCGGCTGCCGCGGAGTGCTCTGGCACGGCAAGTGCCTCAATCACGCCGGACAGGTAGCCGAGCTGCTTGGTGATGTCGTCGCGTCTCTCGGCCAGGGCGCCAACCTCGGAGCGGGCCTCGTCCAGCAGGTCTCGTGCTTCGGCGCGCACCGCGTCGGCGTCTGCCCTGGCCGAGGCCAAGGTGGTTGTCGCCTCGTCCCGGACCTCCCTGCGGTGGTCGTGGGCCTCGGTCTGCAGGCGGGCCACCTCGTCCGCGGCCCGCTCGCGCAGCATCTTGGCTCCACGTTCGGCCTCGTCCAGCCTCCGCTGGGCGCGCTCCAGCCCGGCGTGCGCGGTCAGGTCAGCCTCGGCCACCACCCTCTCGGAGTGGGCCTTCGCCTGCTCGCGGGTGGCAACGGCGTCCTTCTCGGCGGCTTCGAGAACGGCCATGGCCTGGGCTCTGAGCCGCCCGGCCTCGGCGGAGGCCTCGGATACTGCGGCTCGCGCACGCAACGCGACCCGGGCCGTGATGTCCTGAAGCTGTTGGCGCAGCAGGAGCAGGTGGAGGGCGGAGGCTTCGTGGGAGGCCTGCTGTTCCTGGTCGGTTCGTGCCTGGGCCGTGGACAGCAGAGAGCGGACGGCCTCTCTGGCCCAGTCCATGTGGTCGGCCGCATCGCGCAGCACGCCGTCGGCCTTGTCGGTCGCAGCGTCGCGCAAGGAAGCGGCCTCGGCCGCTGAGGTGGAGCTGAGCTCGGCCGCCTCAGCGCGCGCCTGGTCGAGGACCTGGGTGGCCGAGGCGCGGATGGCGGCCGCTTCCTCGTTGGCCCGCGATGTCGACTCGTTCGACGACTCCTGGGCCGCGGCAAGGATCGAGGCTGCCTGCTGCTCGGCCTCCTCGCTCAGCCGGGTCAGCTCAGCGCCGACCTGGCTCTCTCGGGACTCAAGGCTGGCAGCTGACTCCGACTGCATCGTCGTGATCTGTGCCCGCGCCTGTTCGAGCTCCGTGGTCGCAAGAGCACGGAGCCGCTCGTCCTCGGCTCGTGCCACGCGCCGGATCTCGTCTGCCTCAGCCGTTGACCTGGCAAGAAGCTCATCGCTGGTTCGGTCTGCGGCGTCGGCGACGAGCGTGGCCTGGTCGGCCGCGTCGGCGACGAGCTGAGCCGCCTCAGCCACAGCTTCCTGAAGCCGGGCCGCGGCAGAACGCTGGGCGCTGAGGGCGTCATTGTGAACACTGGCAGCCGCTGCGCGCAGCCGCTCGGCCTCATCGTGGGCCGCGAGCGCTTCAGCCCGCAGGGCCGCCGCCTCTGCCTCTACCTCCGCGCGGAGTCCATCAGCAAGGGCCTGGGCGCGGGACAGCAGTCCGAAGGCTGCGGAGCTGGGCTCCTCAGGCGGACGGGCCTGTTCGACCGAGGCCTCGTTCAAAGTCTCCGGCGAGGCGGTCACATCGTGAATCGTCCCATATGTACCGGGACTTTCACGAGGCCGGCTCCCAGGTTTGCTCGACGGGCCGGTGGGCTGCCGTGTCTCAGCCATTGGCGGCCTCGATCAGTTGGCGTTCCTCTTCCGGCTCCAGACCGGCCAGACGTGGCTCAGCGTGGTCTCGTGAACCCTCCCAGCCGAGTACGTCAGAGAGGGTCTGCTCGAGGGGCCGGCAGACCAGACCGGCCGACAGGGCGGCTTCGGTGCTGCGCGCCGCGAAGCCTTCCCAGCCGGCCTGGCACAGCCACAGGGGCAGGGATCGTGGTCCGGCCCACTCCTGCACATCGTGTTCGGCCAGCCAGTCGTTGCTCACTCTGACGAGAGCTCCGTCGTGCCCCGCGACCTTGCGGGCGGCCGCCAGGTGATCGGAGAGGGGAGTCGCTGGTCCCGACACGTTGAACACGCCGCTGGCCGAGCTCTCGATGCAGTGAACGAGCCACGAGGCAAGGTCACGGACATCCACGACCTGGGTCGCGATCTGCTGCGCGGCGGGCACGAGGACGCTGCCGTCAGCGGCGGCTGGGTGCGCGAACCGCCAGGGCCAGTAGCCCGTCCGGTCCGTGTGGTCACCCGGTCCTGCGATCAGGCCTGATCGTGCAATGACCGTCCTGTCGTCGCCGACCCCTTCCAGGACTGCGCGCTCGCACGCAACCTTGGCTTCGCCATACGCCTCCCTCGTGGCGCGATCCCCCGCGAGCGGTGGCAGCACGAGCGCAGACTCATCCGCGCCGATCGCGTCATGGGTGAGGTATACGGAGCACGAGGAGACGTAGACCCACGTGACCGTGTGTCCCGCAAGGGCGTTGACTGCGCCGCGCACGAACCCGGGCTGCCAGGAGACGTCCACGACGCCGTCCCAGTACTGGTCACGCACTGCGTCGTATGCCGTGTCGTCCTCTCGGTCTGCGCGCACGAAAGTCGCACCCTCGGGTACCGGCCCGGACTGTCCGCGGGCAAGGCAGGTCACCGAGTGATCTCGCTCGAGCCCGGCCACGGCAACCTCGCCACCGAGCCACGACGTACCACCAAGTACCAGGATCTTCATGAACCCACTCAAACACCCCTGGCAAGAGATGTCACCGCGTCCGGGGAGGTTAGGCGGTTACCTCAGCGGGAAGTGGCCCCGGCGACCTACAGTGATGATATGGATCGTCGGATCTTCGGAATTGAGAACGAGTACGGCGTCACGTGCACTTTTGACGGACAACGACGCCTGACCCCCGACGAGGTGGCTCGCTACCTTTTCCGCAAGGTGGTGTCCTGGGGCCGGTCCTCGAACGTCTTTCTCGGCAACGGCTCCCGTCTGTATCTCGATGTGGGCAGCCATCCCGAGTACGCAACGCCCGAATGTGATGACGTGCGGCAGCTGGTCACCCACGACAAGGCGGGGGAGCGCATCGTGGAGGGGCTGGTCGCAGACGCCCAGCAACGCATCGCGGACGAGGGCATCGCCGGCGAGATCTACGTGTTCAAGAACAACACCGACTCGGCCGGCAACTCCTACGGATGCCATGAGAACTATCTCGTCGGTCGGGCCGGTGAGTTCCAGAAGCTGTCCGACGTCCTGATCCCGTTCCTCGTAAGCCGCCAGATCATCTGCGGGGCCGGCAAGATCACCGCGACCTCACGAGGTGCCACCTACTGCGTCAGCCAGCGCGCCGACCACATCTGGGAGGCGGTCTCGAGCGCCACAACGCGATCCCGTCCGATCATCAACACCAGGGACGAGCCGCACGCCGATGCTGAGAAGTATCGACGGCTGCACGTCATCGTCGGCGACTCGAACATGAGCGAGTCGACCACGATGCTCAAGGTGGGCTCGGCCGACCTGGTGCTGCGGATGTTCGAAGCGGGTGTCGCAATTCGGGACCTGACGCTCGAGAACCCGATTCGGGCCATCCGCGAGATCAGCCACGACGCCACCGGCCGCAAGAAGGTCAAGCTTGCCAACGGTCGTGAGATGAGCGGCCTGGAGATCCAGCGGGAGTACTACGAGCGGGCCACGGCTTTCGTCGACCGCGAAGGCATGGACGACCCGACCCACAAGATGGTTCTGGACCTCTGGTACCGAACGCTCGTCGCGATCGAGACCGGGGACCTGGCCCTGGTGGGCACCGAGATCGACTGGGTCATCAAGTACCAGCTGATCTCGCGCTATGCCGCCAAGCACGGCCTGTCACTGTCCAGCCCACGAATTGCCCAGCTCGATCTGGCCTACCACGACATCAACCGGGATCGCGGGCTGTTCTACCTCCTGCAGCGTCGCGGTAGTGCCGCCCGGGTCTGCTCCGACCCGGAGATCTTCGAGGCCAAGAGCGTGCCGCCCCAGACCACGAGGGCAAAGCTGCGCGGAGACTTCATCCGCGCAGCTCAGGAGCACAAGCGGGACTTCACGGTGGACTGGGTCCATCTCAAGCTCAACGACCAGGCCCAGCGAACGGTGCTGTGCAAGGACCCCTTCGCAGCCGTGGACGCCCGGGTCGAGCGACTGATCTCGAGTATGTGACAGAAGGTTCACAGGCTCTCCTGCGGGGTTACCCAGACCACCACGTTATGGTGGGCATCGGAAAATCCACCACGATCGACTGAAGGACTTCGCGTGCGCCTGTCTCGCTTGCTTGTGCCTGCCGCTGTGATACCACTGCTGTTTCTCGCGGGCTGTGGCTCGTCCAAGAGTGACACCCCGGCCAACGCTCTCGACAGCGTCACGGTGGCTGGTACGGCCAAGGCACCAACGGTCACTTTCGAGACCAAGCCGTTGAGCGTGAAGGTGACCACCACCAAGGTCATCACCGCTGGTAAGGGCGCGAAGCTCACCAAGGACAACTCGATCCTGTTCAACTACGTCCTGTTCAACGGCAAGGACGGCAAGCAGATCGAGTCGAGCTTCGGCAAGCAGACCGCAGGGCTGGACCTCTCGTCTGCCTCCTTGCTGCCCGGTCTTGGCAAGGGGCTGACCGGTCAGCCGATCGGCACCCGGTTGCTCGTCGCGATCCCGCCGGTTGACGCCTTTGGCGCCCAGGGCAACGCCCAGGCCGGCTTCGGCCCCACTGACACGGTTGTCTTCTTCATCGACGTGGTCTCAGCGAGCACGCCGCTGAAGACCGCCACCGGTACTGCAGTTGCGCCGAAGGCCGGTCTCCCGACGGCCACGGTGGATGGAGCCAAGGCGGCCACCATCAAGGTCCCCAAGACCGCGGCGCCAACCACGCTGGTCGTCCAGCCGCTGATCAAGGGGGCTGGACCGGTCGTCAAGTCCGGCCAGACGATCAAGGTCAACTACACCGGCGTGTTGTGGAAGGACGGCAAGAAGTTCGACGCGTCCGGCGACCACGGTGCCGCCTTCGACACCGCCATCGGCAAAGGCCAGGTCATCACGGGATGGGACAAGGGTCTGGTCGGACAGACCGTCGGAAGTCGCATCCTGCTGGTCGTGCCCCCGGCCGAGGGCTATGGCGCCAAGGGCTCCCCGCCGCTGATCGGAGCCACGGACACGCTGGTGTTCGTCATCGACATCCTTGCCGCCACCTGATCTGTCCCGCGGCATCCGAGGAAATCAACCAGGCACCCAACCAGGTACCCAATCCGGCAGCTGAAAGGTCCGACCACCATGGGTTTTGACCCCAACACCACCAAGCCCGAGATCGACTTCCCCGGGGGCTCCGCGCCCACTGAGCTCGTCATCGAGGACCTCGTGCTGGGCGACGGCGTCGAGGCCAAGGCCGGCGACTCCATCAGCGCCCACTACGTCGGCGTGGCCCATTCCACCGGTGAGGAGTTCGACGCCTCCTGGAACCGCGGCGCGCCGCTCGACTTCCGCCTTGGCGTTGGCCAGGTCATCAAGGGCTGGGACGACGGCATTGCCGGGATGAAGGTCGGCGGCCGTCGCAAGCTGACCATCCCTGCAGGTCTTGCCTATGGCGACCGTGGCGCGGGTGGGGCGATCAAGCCTGGCGAGACCCTGATCTTCGTCGTGGACCTCGTCGACGCTCACTGAGAGTGCACGCTGGCTCGTTAGCGGGTTCCCATCACGGTTGGCTGCCTTTCTCGTGCCACTGGTGATGGAAACCTGCTAGCCGGTGGCACGGGCCCGCGAGAACGCCTCGTTGAGCAGGCGCTCGACCAAAGCAGGGTCGTACAGGTCCCGCCAGGTCAGCCGCACCACCTGGTAGCCCAAGGATCGCAACCCGTCCTCGCGACGTTTCTCGTCGATCAGCGCCTGCCGGCCGGCCGCGCCCGCGTACTTGACCAGGCCGTCGAACTCGACGACGGTGTGCTGGGCCCGGAACAAGAAGTCGACGCGCCCAACGAGCTTTCCTCGCTTGTCGCGGATCTCCACCTGAGGTGTCACGGCCGGCGTCCCCAGCGAGAGGAACAAGACTCGGGCCCAGGACTCTCCCGGGGACTCCGCGAGCCCGTCAGCCAGCTCGACCGCAGCTCGGGCATCAGCCCGGCCCGGCCCCAGTCGCGCGACGCGCAGGGCAATGTCGAGATCGTCCCTGGTGACCTGACCGGCACGTAGTGCGCTGTCCGCCGCCGCCACACCCGCCGCAATACCGGCGAATGCCGCCGACTGGACGATTGCCATGGCGGGGTGAACGACGCGACTGCCGTCCTGCAGCCTCGCGACTGACTCAGGCAGCTCGGGGTGCACTCGCAGGCCGAGCAGGGTCCTAGGGCAGCCTGGTCCGGTCAGGGTGAGGTGCACGGCGTCGGCCCTGACGTTCAGCAGGGGCAGCCCGTGGACGAGCAGGGCTGAGAGGTGGCTGATGGCGTGGCACGGGGGATAGCCCCGCGAGACTGCCCGGGCCGTCAGCGCGTGTCGCGTCTCTGGGCTGGCGTCAGTGAGGAGCCTTCCATCAACGAAGCAGCCGGCCCTGGCCCTGACCAGGTCACCGGATGCCACGAGCCGGCTCAGACTGACGCTCGTGTAGCCACAGGAGTATGCCTCGGCGGCGGTCAGCAGCCCGTGCTGGGCCGCGAGGCGGGTGCGCAGCAGGTCGTTCATCGCCGAAGCATCGGCGCTCAGGGCACCACCGGTCCACCGCCCGGGGGACGGCTGTGGACGATGGGGGGGCGAGGGTCCGGCTGTGGACACGGGCGTTCTCGGCGACGGCGGGTTCCCATCACCGTTGGCAACCTTTCTGGCGCCACTGGTGATGGAAACCCGCCAAGGAGAACGCGCCAGAGACGTCAGCGCCTCAACGGCTGAGCAGGGTCGCGGCGAAGCGACCGGCCGCCGCGGCGCTCACGAAGGCGGCCTCATCCTGGTCGAGCCCGCGGCCCATGGTGGACAGCGGCACCGGGCTCGATGCCAGGGCGCCAACCAGGCCACTGGTGTCGACCTCATGGAGCCTGAGCCGACCGCCACTCGCCCGGACCAGCTCGCGTGCCTGGTCAAGAACATGTTCACCGAACGCTCCCGGGAGCAACGGCACCGGCACGTCCGCTGCAGCCATGGCCACCCGGCCGTAGGAGGTCAGGCTGTGGTGCGAGACGCCCCGGTGGCGCTCGCGCTCGTCAGCCTCGGACACGCGCAGTGCGGCAACCGCGCGCCCACCGAGCACCGCGACGGCGTTGACGGCCTCCCCTGACGCCACTCCCGAGTAGCCCCACCGTGAGTCCGTACCCAGGTTTCCTGGACCCTGGGCGACGACTGCCACGTCTGCGTGCAGAACATGAGCTGCGGCCAGCAGGCCCGTGTGGACGTTGACGGCTTCAAGGTCGCCGCCAAAGGCTTGACCCACGGTGACGGTGCCTGCCAGCCAACCGGCTTCGGACAGCCCGGCCACGGTGCGTGAGAAGGCGATGGGCAGGGCGCCACCATCGGTCATCACGTAGGCCACCCGGACCTGCGGATGCGCCTCCCGAAGCCCGGCCAGGATCGCCGGAACCGCAGAGTGCAGGTCGGCGATGATGACGGGCATGGCGTCGATCCCCAGCGCGTCGCGGAGAGTCTCGTGGTGCGGGCTCTCCTGCTCGTCGACACCCAGAAGCACGGTCTGCAGAGGCGTGTAGCGAGCCTTCACCACGTGGCCGGGCGCCGGTGGCGGGTCGGCGGGCAGGCGGTCGGGGATCGCCACGACCAGGGCCAAACCACCTGTGCCCAGACCCAGCTCCAGCGCTGCGACGTTGAGCAGCACCCGATCACCGGGCGCGGGCTCGCCGACCAGGTCGATGTAGGCCAGGGCCCTGATCTTCGACCCGTCAGGACCCGTGACCGCCACATCCAGCTCGACGGCTCCGGACCACCGGGCCCGGACCCGCAGGACGGTTGCCTCGCGCCACTGGATCACGCCACGAACAGTAGTGGTGATGGTGCCCGACACCGCGCTGCACGGTCGGGTAGCGTCCAGTCTCATGAAGGCCCAGCCCAACGCGTCCGTCAAGACCGAGCGTCTGCTCAACCTCGTGATCTGCCTGCTCTACACCCGCCAGCCCCTTTCCAAGGCCAGGATTCGCGACGCGGTTCCGCAGTACGGCATGACGGCGTCAGTCGAGGCCTTCGACCGGATGTTCGAGCGCGACAAGGACGAGCTGCGCGACCTCGGGATCCCGCTCGTCACCGAGCCTGGAGACGTGCTCTTCGACGACGAGCCCGGATATCGCATCGACCGGCGCGAGTACGCCCTTCCGGAGATCTCCTTTGCCGCCGACGAGCTGGCCGTTCTCGGCCTGGCCAGCCGGGCCTGGGCGCAAGCCAGCCTGGCCGGACCGGCCGCCCAGGCACTGCGCAAGCTCGAGGCAGCCGGCGTCGAGCGCGACGACGCATCCCTGATCGGCATCGAGCCCAGGGTCCGGACCGCCGAGCCGGCCTTCGAAAGGCTCAAGAACGCTGTGTTGGCACGTACTCCGGTGGCGTTCACCTATCGGACCGCTGGCTCCGGACCCGGGGTGGTCCGTCATGTCCAGCCGTGGGGGATCGCCTCGTGGCACGGTCGCTGGTACCTCACCGGCTTTGACACCGACAGGAGTGCATCACGGGTATTCCGGCTGGGCCGGATCGAGGGTGAGGTGGCCATCGAGGGTGAGGCAGCGTCATACGACGTGCCTGCGGACCATCAGCCCAAGGCGATGATCAGGACCGTTGCCGTGGAGAGCGACCCCCAGCCGGCGCTGCTGAAGGTGCGTGAGGGGACCGGGCACAGCCTGCGCCGGCGTGCGCGCTCTGTCCTGGGCCTTGACGACAGCTGGTCAGAGGTCGACGTCGAGTTCACCGACACCGAGGCCTTCGCCGACGAGATCAGCAGCTTCGGCCCTGATGTCATCGTCGAGAGCCCCGATGAGCTCAGGGACTCCGTGATCCGCAGGTTGACCGGGGCCCTGGGCCCGACTGCCGGAAGCGAAGGGGTGCGGAGATGATGGCCCAGAGGCCGTCCGGGGCGGCCGGTCCAGCCAGGCAGACACCTGAGTCAGCCACCGACCGGCTCTCGAGGCTGCTGACCATGGTGCCCTGGTTGCTGAACCGGCAGGGTGTTGAGGTCGAAGAGGCAGCCCGCGAGTTCGGAGTCACCCCCGCGCAGGTCGAGTCCGATCTGGCGCTGCTGTTCCTGTGCGGCACACCTGGCGGCTACCACGGCGACCTGATCGAGGCCGACTGGGAGAGCGGCCGGATCTATCTGGGCAACGCCGACACGATCAAGCGGCCTTTGCGTCTCGGCGTGGACGAGGCACTTGCCCTGATCGTGGGGCTTCGAGCGCTGACTGCCGTCCCCGGGATCGGAGAGCGTGACGCGGTCCTTCGCGCGCTGGCCAAGCTCGAGGCGGCCACCGGCGCGGCAGCGGCAGGGACCTCGCGCATTCAGGTGGTGATCGACGAGGGTGCGGGCAGGGAGGCGCTGTCCCTGGCGCAGCAGGCCCTCGCCGGCCATCGGCGAGTCCACCTCCGGTACCTCGTCCCCGGGCGTGATGAGTCCACCGAACGCGATGTCGACCCCATGCGGGTGATCAGCTTCGATGCGCAGTGGTACCTCGAGGGCTGGTGCCACCGGGCCGAGGACGTCCGCTTGTTCCGTGTCGACCGGATCGAGACCCTGACCATCCTGGATGAGGACGGCACGCCACCCGCTGGCGCGCATCCCCGCGACCTGGACTCGGGAGTGTTCACTGCGCGCCCGGGCGATCAGCTCGTCCGCGTTGCCTTGAGGCCGGCAGCGGCATGGGTCAGCGAGTACTACCCCACCGAGACCCTCGAGCCGACACCGGAGGGGGGAGCGGTCATCACCCTGCGGACCGCCGACACCGCCTGGCTACGGCGGCTGATGTGGCGCCTGGGGCCACAAGCCTCGGTCCTGGAGCCCGCAGACCTTGCCCTCGCAGTTCAGCAGGGTGCGCGTGCGGCCCTCGACGCCTATGCGGCATCCGCGGCCCCGACATCGTCGAGCGGGTAGGGTCCAGCCTCATGTGGTGGCTGTTGATCTGGGCGTGTCTCCTTCTCGTTTCGGGTGCCTACCTCGGAGCGCGCGCCTGGGGCCTGTGGGGGCAGACCAAGGAGCTCGGGTCCGAGCTGGTCATCGCCGAGCGACGTATCGGTGACGTCCAGGGTCAGATCGAGGCTCTCGGAGAGAAGATCAGCGAGCCGAAAGAGCTGGCCGTCTTTTCCGACCCGGCCTCGGCGCGCAAGGAGCGTGAGCGCGCCCGGGCCGCCGGTCGACGGGCCCGCCGGGCGCGTCGGGCGGTTTCCCACCCATCTGTAGCCAAACACGTAGACTGACTGGACCATCGCTGGCCCGCCAGCGCTTCGTTACTGCGATCACGGAAGGTGTTCTACTCATGGGCAAAGGTCTTTTTGAGGGCTGGCACATAGTCATCCTCCTGCTTGTGATCGTGGTCCTGTTCGGGTGGAAGCGCCTGCCTGACGCCGCCCGTGGCCTCGGTCGCTCGATGCGTATCTTCAAGTCCGAGGTCGAGGAGATGAAGAAGGACGGCAAGGCGCCGCCCAGCGCCGCCAGCTCCGACACGGTCAGGGGCGAGACGGTTCGTCCGACTCCGGCGCCGGAGCCGACCCTGGATCCCCCTGCGAGCCAGGCCTCTGCCCCGACCGAGCGCGAGATGCACAACCGGCCCCCGGTCTGAGCTGGACGTCATCAGCGACACATCCGCGGTCAACTGAGAGTCTGCTGGCACCATGGCAATACTGCGCCGCAAGCGCAACGACGGTGGGCGGATGAGCCTTGGCGACCACCTGCGCGAGCTTCGGCGGCGGTTGTTCGTCGCCGGAGGGGCAATCGCCGTGGCCAGCGTGCTCGGATGGGTCGAGTATGACGCGCTCTTCGAGCGGATCATGGCCCCGTTGCGCAGAGTTGCGGCCGAGCGCAATGGCCTGGTCAACATCAACTTCGGCGGCATCACGCAGCCGTTCACGGTCCAGCTGCAGGTAGCGCTGTTCGTCGGAGTCATCGTGGCAAGTCCGGTCTGGCTCTACCAGGTGTGGGGCTTCATCGTCCCGGGGCTGACGAAACGCGAGAAGCGCACGTCGATGGCGTTCATCGCGGCCGCAGTCCCTCTCTTCCTGTCCGGCTGCTTCTTCGCCACCCGGGCCGTGCAGACGGCCGTGGAGGTGCTTCTCGGCTTCACCCCAAAGGGGGCGGCCAACCTGCCGGATGCAGCGCTCTACCTCACCTTCGTGACCCGGTTCATCCTTGCCTTTGGCCTGGCTTTCCTGCTGCCCGTGTTCCTTGTCGGCCTCAACGTGGCCCACGTCCTGCCGGCCCGCATCATGCTCAAGGGCTGGCGGATAGCCGTCCTGCTCATCTTCGTGTTCGCGGCCATGATGACGCCCACCCCCGACGCCTGGACCATGCTCGTCCTTGCGTTGCCAATGGTCGTGTTCTACTTCGCTGCTGTCGGAGTGTCATTCATTCTGGACCGGCGGCGTGCGCGCCATGAGCCTCGATGGGCCAACGTTGCCGACGACGAAGCGAGTCCCCTTGACGACGATGACAGTCCGCTCGGTGCCGAGTCTCTTCCCAAGGCCAGCCCCCTCGACGATGAAGCCAGCCCCCTGTAGCCCTCGCCCGTGACCAAACGCATAGGGCTGGTCATCAATCCGACTTCGGGCAAGGGCCGGGGTGCCTCCATCGGCGCCGAGGTGGCGAGTCGGCTCCAGGCAGAGGGTCACGAGGTGATCGACCTGTCAGGGGAAACTGCGGAGGTCTCTCGTGAGCGCGCCGTGGCCGGTATCGCCGCGGGCCTTGACGTCCTGGCAGTCACCGGCGGGGACGGCATGGCCAATCTCGGGGTGAACCTCTGCGCCGGTACGTCGACGGTGCTGGCCATCGTCCCCGCGGGGACCGGGAACGACATTGCGCGTGCGCTGGACCTGCCCGTCCACGACCCGTCGGCCTCGGCTCGAGTCATCGCGAGTGGCCGCGTCCGCACCATCGACGCGGGCCGTCATACGGACACTGACGGCGTCTCGCGCTGGTTCGCCGGCGTTCTCGGCGCAGGCTTCGACTCGGTGGTCAACGAGCGCGCCAACACCTGGGCGTGGCCGCGAGGCCGGATGCGCTACAACCTGGCTATTGCGCGAGAACTGCCTGTCTTCAAGCCGATTCCCTATGTCATCGAGGTGGACGGGGTCAGCCAGCGCACCGAGGCCATGCTCGTGGCTGTGGCCAACGGTCCTTCCTACGGCGGCGGCATGATGGTCTGCCCGGATGCCAGCTTCGACGACGGGATGTTCGACGTCCTGGTCGTCCACCAGATCTCCACCATCGAGTTCCTCAAGGTCTTCCCCAAGGTCTTCAGCGGCAAGCACCTCGGGCACCCGGCGGTGGAGATCCTGCGTGGTAGAGAGGTCCGGCTCGAGGCCCCCGGCATCGTCAGCTACGCCGACGGAGAACGCTTTGTGTCCCTCCCGATGTCCTGCGAGAACGTGCCCGGCGCGCTGAAGGTCCTCGTCTGCGGCCCTGAAGTAGCCTGATCGCCATGGCCACCTCAACCGGCGCGGCGCATCCCCAGATCGACGCCTTTGCCAAGGGTTTCGACTTCCCGCTCGACGACTTCCAGGTTCGGGCGTGCGAGGCGGTTGACTCAGGCCAGGGTGTTCTGGTCGCGGCACCAACCGGTGCCGGCAAGACGATCGTCGGGGAGTTTGCCGTGTTCCTGGCCTTGGCCAGTGGGCGCAAGGCCTTCTACACCACCCCGATCAAGGCCCTGTCCAACCAGAAGTACGCCGACCTGGTGCGCCGCCACGGCGCCGACAAGGTGGGACTTCTCACTGGTGACTCCTCGATCAACGGTGAAGCGCCGGTTGTGGTGATGACCACCGAAGTGCTGCGAAACATGATGTATGCCGGGTCCGGAACCTTGCGCGGTCTCGGGTTCGTGGTCATGGACGAGGTGCACTACCTCGCTGACCGCTTCCGGGGGGCGGTGTGGGAAGAGGTGATCATCCACCTGCCCCAGGACGTGCAGGTGGTCTCGCTGTCGGCAACTGTGAGCAACGCCGAGGAGTTCGGTGCCTGGCTCGGCGAGGTTCGTGGCAACACCGAGGTGATCGTCGAGGAGCACCGGCCGGTGCCGCTGTGGCAGCACATGATGGTCGGTCAGGGGTTGTTCGACCTCTTCGAGCAGGAGAACCTCGCCGGCGTCCCCGCCCCAGACCGTGCCCGGGTGAACCCCGAGCTGCTCAAGCAGATTCGCGATGGCGACCGGGCGGGTTCGCGCGACGGCTTCGATGGCCCACGGGGTGGTGGCGGCGAGGGACGCGGGCGAGCCGGGGGAGCGGCCAAGGGGCGTGATCGTGGTCGTCGGACCGCTGGGGTGGGGTCGAATGGCGCTGGTCGGGTTGCAGATCGCCAGCGCGGGCCCGGTGGTGGCAGGTTCGGAGGGGGCCCAAGTCGTTCTCAGGTCATCGAACGTCTCGACCGCGACGGACTACTGCCGGCAATCACGTTCATTTTCAGTCGTGTTGGCTGCACGTCCGCCGTGACCCAGCTGCTTGCCAGCGGGATGCGGCTGATTCCGCAGGCTGAGGGCGAGCGGATCCGGCGTACCGTCGAGGAACGGATCCGGGGCCTGGCGGACGAGGACCTCAGCGTGCTGGGCTACTGGGACTTCGTCGAGGGTCTGACCCGTGGCTTCGCCGCTCACCACGCAGGGATGCTGCCGACCTTCCGGGAGATCGTCGAGGAGCTGTTCACGGCAGGGCGGATCCGGGCCGTGTTCGCCACCGAGACGCTGGCCCTGGGCATCAACATGCCGGCGCGGTCGGTGGTGCTCGAGCGGCTGGTGAAGTTCAACGGCGAGACGCACGCTGACATCACGCCGGCTGAGTACACGCAGCTGACAGGACGTGCAGGGCGCCGTGGCATCGACATCGAGGGCCACGCGGTCGTTCTCTACAACCGGGGCCTGGACCCGCTCGCGGTGGGAGGTCTGGCGTCCACGCGGACCTATCCGCTGCGCTCCAGCTTCCACCCGACCTACAACATGGCGGTCAACCTGGTCGGCCAGGTCGGGCGTGACGCGGCCCGCGACATCCTGGAGACCTCCTTTGCGCAGTTCCAGGCTGACCGTGCCGTCGTCGGCATGGCTGTGACGGTCAAACGCAACGAGGAGGCGTTGGCTGGCTACGCCAGGTCGATGACCTGCCATCTGGGTGACTTCACCTCGTATGCCGCGCTGCGCAACGAGATTCGCGATATCGAGAAGGAAGCAGCGAAGGCCCGGTCGGCCAGTCGACGGGCAGAGGCAGCGATAAGCCTTGAGAAGCTCCGCCCCGGAGACGTCATCAAGATCCCGGGGGGTCGGCGCGCGGACTACGCGGTCGTCATACAGGGCAACGGGGGCGGGAAGAAAGAAGGTGCCTCGCCGACTGTGGTCACCTCGGACGCCAAGCTGAGGCGGCTCACTCTGGTGGACGTGCCCACACCAATCGACCCCGTCATGAGCCTGACCGTCCCGAAACATTTCAACGCCCGAAGCGCCAAGTCCCGCAAGGATCTTGCAGCGACGATGCGCGTCAAGGTTCCTCGCGACAAGCCAGCACCCAGGCGAGATGGCTCAGCGGACTCCGGTGTCGGCGAGCGCGTCACGGAGCTGCGTCGACAGATGCGGGCGCACCCCTGCCATGGTTGTCCGGAGCGTGAGGACCACGCCCGCTGGGCCGAGCGATGGTGGCGGCTGCGCCGCGAGACCGACGCGGTCGCCCGGACGGTCGAGGGCAGAACCAGCTCTGTGGCCCGTACGTTCGAGCGCATCTGTGAGCTGCTGGTGCAGCTCGGGTACCTCACGGAGGGCGGCGTCGCCGTGACCTCGCAGGGCGACACCCTCAAACGCCTCTACACCGAGAAGGACCTGCTGGCGGCCGAGTGCCTGCGCGAGGGCATCTGGAAGCGTCTGGACCCTCCAAGCCTGGCAGCGATCGTGTCCACGCTGGTCTACGAGCCGCGAGGGGGAGAGGGTGAGACATCGCCGCGGATGCCCAACGACGAGGTGAGCGAGGCGTACGACGCCATGCTTCGGCGGTGGAGCCAGCTGGAGGACTCCGAACGTGCCCACACGCTGCCAACGACGACGGCTCCGGATGCCGGTATGGCCTGGATGATGCACCGATGGGCTGCCGGTCAGCGGCTCGAGGTGGTTCTTCGCGACAGCGAGATCGCTGCCGGTGACTTCGTCCGACGCTGCAAGCAGGTCGTTGACCTGCTGGGTCAGATCGGTGACTCCGCTCCTGACCCAGCCCTGTCCGTGACCGCCAGGCGTGCCATGGACGCGGTGATGCGCGGAGTCGTGGCCGCCGACCGGCTCGACTGACTGGCACCGTGTTGGCGATGACTGTGAGGTTTTGGCTGGC